>JAFYNW010000170.1 GCA_017547995.1 Clostridia bacterium
AAAGACTTCATCTGCTCCAAGTATTCAAGATATTGTTCAAGAATGACGGCAATCGGAATATCCATAATGCTGACCTTGTTTTTCGCAATGAGCGAAAGCAGAAGGTCGAGCGGGCCGTCGAATTTTTCAAGATGAAATGTGATTTCCATTAAGACGTTACTCCTGATAAATTATGCTGACGTATAGTGGATTAAGCGGGACGTCGGGGGCGCCGTACCCTACGCAATTCTATAGATTAGATAAACAATTCCACTACGAATACCACTGCGTTGAGGATGATATCAAAGACGAAGCCGCGCATTGCCATAAGCACGCCGTCGAGCATATCAAACATAAGCAGTGCGAGAAGGGCAAACTGGATGTACTGCCCGTATTCATAGACGAATTTCTTTGCCTTGTTTGGCAGAAACGGGAATATGATATTGCTGCCGTCGAGTGGTGGAATCGGGATGAGATTGAAAACCCCGAGACCGATGCTCATATTGGCAAGGATAATCATAAACTCGGAAAAAGATTCAAAAATCGTATTGTTTGCAAGTATGCCCACTGTGTTGCCTACGATAACGATGAGGAAGCACAGAAAAGCAAGGATGAAATTGGAGAGCGGACCTGCAACAGCCGTCACCACCATGCCTGCCTTGCGGTTTTTCATATTGGCAAGGTTTACAGGCACAGGCTTTGCCCAGCCGAAGCCTGCGATAATCATACATAGAAAACCGACGGGGTCGATGTGATTGATAGGATTGAAATTAAGTCTGCCCTGCTCTTTTGCAGTATCATCGCCCATAAGGTAAGCGGCAAAGCCGTGGGAGACTTCGTGCACCATAATTGCGATGAGTACGGCAGGGATAATGATAAGATATTCAGAAAGACTTCTGCCGAATAACATTTATAACTCCAGTCTGATAAGGTCCTCATAGGTTTCGCCCCTTACCTTGAGGACAGGGTTGCCGTTTTCGATAAGCACCAGCGGTGGGCGAGGTGTTTTATTGTAATTGGATGCCATTGAGAAGTTATACGCGCCTGTTGTGAATACAGCGAGGATATCCTCTGCCATTGGCTTCTGGATATAGATATCCTTTGTGACGAGGTCTCCGCTTTCGCAGCATTTACCTGCGATTGTGGCAAGATAATCACGCTTTTCCCCTGCTCTGTCTGCGATTACACATTCGTAGCGGGCATCATAGAGGGCATAGCGTGGGTTATCTGTCATACCGCCGTCGACAGACACGTAGTTGCGGATATTTTCAAGCTCTTTCACTGTGCCGACCTCATAGAGAGTGATGCCACCTGGGGCAACGACAGAGCGGCCCGGCTCGATTGTGACCTTAGGCACAGGGAAGCTATTCTTTTCACAGCTTGCTTTGATGGCATCTGCCATGACCTTAATCATATCGGCCTTGCTTTCAGGGGCATCGTTATAGGTGTATTTCACACCGAAGCCGCCGCCCATAATAAGCTCAGGCAGAGTAATGCCGTATTTTTCGCGGATAACCGCCATGAAATCGGCCATAATTTCCCCTGCCATAGCGAAAGGCTTGCTTTCGAGAAGCTGTGAGCCTATGTGACAATGTATGCCGATAAAGTCGAGATTATTGCAGCGGAGGATTTCATCGATTGCCTCGAATGCCTTGCCATCCTTGATGCCGAAGCCAAACTTCGTGTCCTCCTTGCCTGTCTGGATAAACTCGTGAGTATGAGCATCCACACCAGGCTTGACGCGGAGAATTACCTTGGCCTTGATATTGAGATTGTGCGCAGCATTATTGATGATGGCGATTTCCTGATAATTATCGACTACAAAGCTGCCGATTCCCACACCGAGAGCATATTCAATCTCACGCTTAGTCTTGTTGCCGCCGTGGAAATGAAGCTTGTTTGCCGCCATACCGCCCTTGAGGGCTGTATAAATCTCACCGCCCGAAACAACGTCACAGCAGACGTCCAGGTCCTTCATGATATCATAGATAAACTTTGCAGAAAGAGCCTTGCTTGCGTATGCTATGGTGTAATTATCACCGAAGTTTTCATGCATTATGCGGTGATATTCGTTAATTGTATTTTCAATATAGCTGCGGCTCATAACATAGAGCGGCGTGCCAAACTGACGGGCTACGTCGACTGTATCGACGCCATCCATACAGAGATGGCCCTTTTCGTTTACTGTGAAATGATTGTAGAGAAACATAGTTTATACCTTTTGAATGAATTGCCTGAAGGCATGAATTGATGCATAGCATCATGAATTGTCCCTTTGGGACATTGCGGTATCTGCGATGCTATTGGATAATGCGGGACGTCATAAATGCCGTCCCTACGGTCTTTACTCTTATTCGCCTAATGCGTTTTCGATGTCCTTGATGAGCTCAAGGCGGTTTGTATTCTTGTCTGCTGAGAATGGGATGAGATGGTCGACGCCTTCCTGAAGGCCCAGCTCATTCCATATCATAGGCATATTTTCTTCAAGCTCCTTCTTCTTGAGCTTGTCCACCTTATTGGCCACAACTGTCATAGGCACGCCGAAAGAGCGTACCCAGAGCACCATATCCTTGTCGAGCTGAGTAGGCTTATGGCGGGAGTCGACGATGAGATAAAGACGGGAAATATGCTCAAGGTCCTGCTGGAAAAACTCTTCGATAAGAGCAGAGAATCTTTCCTTTTCAGCCTGGGAGGTCTTGGAATAGCCATAGCCCGGAAGGTCGATAAACCAATACTTGCCATCCACCTTGAAAAGATTTACGTTGATTGTCTTGCCCGGTACAGAGGATACACGTGCGAAGTTTTTACGGTTAAAAAGGCTGTTGATTGTGCTCGATTTGCCTACGTTTGACTTGCCTGCAAAGACGATACGCTTTGCTGTATCGTTAGGGAAGTCCTTCTTCTTGACTGCCGAGCGGACGAATACTGCATTTGTAATATTCATTATATTCTCCTACTGACGGATAACGGCATTCTGTCCCTGAGCATTTTCAGGAATGATAGCCATATTGCCTGTCTTTTCCTCTTCTTCCTTTGGGAAAAGCACAGGAATTGCTTCGTCATAATGTTTGATAAAGATAAATTCGATATTTTCCTTTACGATTGCTTCAAGCTCTTCGATATCCCCTCTGTTTTCTTCAGGCACGAGGATTTTCTTGACGCCGTTGCGATATGCCGCCATAGTCTTTTCACGAAGACCGCCGATAGCAAGCACTCTGCCGCGGATTGTGATTTCGCCTGTCATTGCAAACTGCTTGGAAACAGGCTTGCCTGTGAGAGCAGAAATGATAGCAGACGCGATGCCGATACCTGCGGATGGGCCGTCCTTTGGTGTTGCACCTTCAGGGAAATGGACGTGGATATCTGTATTCTTATAGAATTCCTCATCGATGCCGAGGTCCTTTGCACGGCTTCTGATATAAGTTACAGCCGCCTTGACGGATTCCTTCATAACGTCGCCGAGATTGCCTGTAACCTCAAACTTGCCTGTGCCCTTGAGGATATTCGTTTCAATCTGCAAGAGCTCACCGCCGACTGAAGTATAAGCAAGGCCGTTTACTACGCCTACCTCTGTAAGCTTCATATTTTCCTTGTCATCGTGGAATCTTTCCTTGCCGAGATAGTCCTTGATGTTCTTTGTAGTGATTTTTACAGACTTATAGTCGCCGTTTACGATATGGTAAGCCACCTTACGCATAATCTTTGCGATTGTTCTTTCGAGAACGCGGACACCTGATTCGCGTGTGTAGCCGTCAATCATCTTCATGATGGCATCCTTGTCCATCTTGAACTGTCTGCCGTTAAGACCATTCTTCTTGAGCTGCTTTGGAATGAGATGGCGCACTGCGATTTCATACTTTTCTGTATCTGTGTAGCTGCCAAGCTCGATAAGCTCCATTCTGTCGAGGAGCGGACGTGGGATGTTGCCCACTTCGTTGGCTGTGCAGATAAAGAGCACGTTGGAAAGGTCGACAGGAAGCTCGACGTAATGGTCGCGGAATGCGTCATTCTGCTCTGTATCGAATACTTCGAGGAGGGCGGAGTTAGGGTCGCCCTTATAGTCGTTGCCAAGCTTGTCGATTTCGTCGACGAGGACAACGCAGTTGGAGCTCTTTGCCTGACGGAGCGCTGTTACAAAGCGGCCAGGCATTGCGCCTATGTAAGTCTTACGATGACCTCTGATTTCAGCCTCGTCACGCACACCGCCGAGGGAGAGACGTGCAAAGTTTCTGCCCATTGCGTGAGCAACGGAGGATGCGATGGATGTCTTACCCACACCCGGAGGGCCTGCAAGGCAGATAATCTGACCTGAGATGCCGCCCTTGATAGCCTTTACGGCAAAGATTTCAAGGATTCTTTCCTTGACCTTTTCCATGCCGTAATGTTCCTTTTCAAGGATGTCGCGGGCCTTCTTGATATCGGAGTTTTCTTCTGTGAACTTGCCCCATGGAATGTCGATGATTGTATCGAGATAATTTCTGATAACACCGCTTTCAGGGGAGTTGGAATACATCTTTGCA
This sequence comes from Clostridia bacterium, assembly GCA_017547995.1. Classification (GTDB taxonomy): domain Bacteria; phylum Bacillota; class Clostridia; order Oscillospirales; family Butyricicoccaceae; genus SIG471. The sequence goes on from JAFYNW010000170.1 coordinate 4,500, forward strand.
AGGCGGGATGCTTCCTTGAGAAGCTTGTCCTCGTGCTCCTTTGCAAGGCCGAGAGCCTTGATTTTATTCTTGTACTCCATGCTTTCGGAGACAGTATCTTCACCTTCGCCCAATTCTTCATTGATGGCCTTTATCTGCTCCTTGAGGTAATATTCGCGCTGATGCTTGTCGATGCCGTACTTGACCTTGTCGTGAATACGGTTTTCAAGCTCGATGATGTCTGTTTCTTCCGTGATGATTTCGATGAACTTGTTAGCGCGCTTTGTGATATCAAACTGCTCGAGAATCGCCTGCTTGCTTTCGACAGGAAGGTGGATATTCTGGCAGATGTAGTCACAGAGACGGCCTGTGTCCTTTGCGTCGAGTACGCTTGTAATCATCTCCTCGCTGACAGCGCCCGAGATGTTTGCATAGATGGAGAAAGCCTCCTGCACCTTGCGGAGAAGGGCGATTTCCTTCTTTGTTTCAGCCTCGTGCTTTTCTTCAGGATGGAGAGTTACGCTTGCAACGAGATATGGCTCTTCCTCGAGAGTTGTCTTGAGCTTTGCTCTGCATTCGCCCTCGATGAGCACGCGGATGATGTCGTTAGGCATCTTGAGAATCTGACGTACCTTTGCAACTGTACCGACCTTGAAGAGGTCCTTTTCCTTAGGGTCTTCCACCTTGAGTTTCTTCTGGGAAACGAGGAAGATTCTGGAATCGTTTGCCATTGCGCTCTCAATGGCCTTGATGGATTTTTTTCTGCCCACGTCGAAGTGGAACAAAAGATTAGGGAAGATATTCAGGCCCCTGAGCGCAAGGACCGGCAAAATATCTGTCTTTGCTTCTATATCTACTACGTTGGTATTTTCTGACATTTTTTCCTCCATGGAACATATTTTATGTTGAAAGAGTGTCAACTGACACTACTACACCCATTATATAAGTATACTATCTTATTATATAATAAAAATCGGCAAATAACAAGGCTTTTTTATGAATTTTCGACGGGTAATTATTGTGAGAAAAGTCATATTTAATATGCGGGAGGGCACAGAGACCCTCCCCTACGGGATTGTGTAAACTGTTGGAGATTCTTCGCTTTGCTCAGAATGACAGCATAAGGACAGATGGGCACTGCTCGCCCCTACATTATTCAATCGTGCAAAGCACACCGCACCTGTTCACTATTCACTTTTACTTATTACTTAAAACAAAAAGGAGGGTTGCCCCTCCTATTGCTTTACGCTCTGTTGTGTTTTTTCAAGGCCGTACATGAAGCCATCGAGATTTTTGGTATACACACTGCCGCCTATCGCCTTTTTCTTGTGCACCATAACTTCTGCAATCACAACATCGCTTTCGGGGTGATTGACCACGTCGACAGTATAGAGGCAGACGGTTTTACCCTTATATTTTTCAAGGTCAAAGCCGCACTTTTTCTGCAGTGCGTTATAGTTTTCGTAGGTTTCGTCCCATTCCTCAGGAATTACAACCTCACGCATTGCAAGAGTTTCGTCTGCCGTTTCATAGCCTAAGGCATTGACAAAGCTGATTACGTCGGCATCCTCCCTGATTTTCACAGTATCCATCGTCGTCTGGGACTTATTGCCCTCGGGCAGACCGAATGCTATGGCAAGCGCCACGATGACGATGACGGCAAGGACGGAAAACAGCAGCTTCTTATTGAGCTTTGCGGTATAAATCATCATAAAAAAATCTTCCCTCTCTTCAGTATTTTGTAAATATATACTGTGAAAGGGAAGAAATTATTACATTGATGAAAGAAGAGATTTATAAAACTCAACTGCGACGCCGAGCGCTTCCTTCTTGATATATTCGTTTGTGCCGTGAATACTGTCGACCTGCTTCTGACTCATCATGACAGGAGTGAAGCGGTAGATATTTTCGGCAAACTTTTCATAGTGCATCATATCGCTGCCGCGTGTGACGAGAGCAGGGATAACTGTGATAGCACCGAAATGCTTTTCGATAGTCTTGAGAAGAAGAGCATAACTTTCTGTATTTGTATCGGAAATCCTGGATGGCACTGCATCGCCGATAGCCTCGACTGTGACAGGAAGGTCTCTGAGAATAGCGCTGATATGCTCAATTACCTTTTCCACTGTATCGCCCTGAAGAATACGCACGTTTACGATAACGTGGGACTGGTCTGCGATGACGTTTGCCGCATCAGCACCCTTGAGCTGTGTAGGCACGAGAGTCGTTCTGAAAAGCGGAGCAATATGTCTGTCGTGACGGAAGGTCATATAGAGGAAAGGTCTCATGACGTGGTCGTTTGCAAGGCAGAAACGCTGGAAATATGAGAGCGCAGGGCTGCTCATCTTGAGATAACGCTCTACGCAAGGAAGGAATCTTCTGTGCATAGGGGCATTTTCGATTCGGCATACAGCCTCGGAAAGAATGCCTACAGACGTCTTCTTGCCCGGCACAGCGGCATGGCCGCCTTCTGCATTGGCTGTGATTTTAACGCTCATGCTTGCCTTTTCGGCTACGGCAACAACTGCCGCAGGGAAAAGCTTGTTGCCCATGTGGGCCGAGCTGAGTGCGCCGCCTTCGTTGAGAATAAACTCAAACTCCATATTGCGCTTTTCGAAATATTCCGCAATCTTTGCCGCACCCTGACTGCCGCCTGTTTCTTCATCGGCACCGAAGGCAAAGTAAAGGTCGCGCTTTGGCGCATAACCGGAAGCGAGAAGGCTTTCGAGAGCTTCAAAAATGGCAATCATGCCGCCCTTGCAGTCGAGTGCGCCTCTGCCCCAGACAGCGCTGCCGTCATCGAAGCCGGAGAAAGGAGCTACCTTCCATTCGCCCGAAGCAGGCACAACGTCCATGTGGCCGCAAAGCATGACAGGCTTTCTTTCAGAGCTCTGTGGTGACTTTACCTGCAAAAGCATAGCGCCCGAAGGGAGCACGCTGATTTTCGCCTTGGAGAATACGTTTTTATAACGATTTTTAAGGAATACGAGAAGCTTTTCAAGCTCGTCTCTGTCGCCCGTGACCGTTACGCATCTGATAGCTTCCGAAAGGGACTTTGAAGCGCTTGCCACAGTGTCACTTTCAGGGGCGAGATATTTTATCTCACCGCGTCTTTTCGGCACGGATGGAAGACGGGAGGTTTTTACCACACCGATGACAAGATAGCCGATGGCGATGAGCGCAAGGACGATATTTGTCACAGTGCCGTAGTAATAGGTGTAATTGCTAATAAAAATCTGGATATTTGCCCAGAGATCAGCGATAAATGTCATTTTTTACCTCGTTGATGAGAGTATATGCAGATTCCCTGTCCTTTGCAATCTGCACCTTGAGTGCATCGATGCTTGGGAATTTGTGCTCATCGCGAATCTTTTCAAGAAACTCGATTTTCACTTCCCTGCCGTACATATCACCCGAAAAATCAAGGATATGACATTCGATAAAGACGTGGGAATCATCGTAAAACGTAGGGCGGACGCCTACGTTGGTTATTCCAAAGTAAGTTTGTTTGTTGTGGCTGTGTCTTGTGAGATAAACGCCGTTTTTAGGCAAGACGTAGCCCTTTTTCGCTGCAAGATTGATTGTCGGGAAGCCAATCTGTCTGCCCTTCTGCGCGCCCCTGACAACTTCGCCTGTGATGGAGAATGGTCTGCCGAGAAGCTCGCAAGCCGTTTTCACGTCGCCCTCGCCGATAACCGAGCGGATGAGCGTCGAGCTGACTGTCAGCCCGTGGGACATTTCGTGGCCGAGGCAGTATGGCTTTATGCCTATGCTTTCCCAGATTTCGATGCCGTATTCACCCCAGCCTGCACCCTTTTTGCCGAATGTATAATTTTCGCCGTAGACGACAGCCTCGGCATTATACTCATTCTTGAGCATGAGGGCAAAGTCAAGAGGAGAAATTGCTGCAAATTCTTTTGTAAACTCGACAAAAAAGACTTCCTTGATGCCAAGCTCTTTCATAAGATGCTCTCTCTCTTTTGAGGAGACGATTTTAAGAGGGGCTTTGCCTGTAAGCACGCCCTTCGGATGATTTTTCATAGTGAGCGCACATGGATTAAGGCCGAGCTCCTGAGAAAGCTCAATTGTGCGCTTCAAGATTTGACGGTGTCCGATATGGACACCGTCAAAAAAGCCTAAAGCTATAATATTTTTCACGATATGCTGATTATTCAGGTCTGCCTACGAGCTTACCTGCGGAGATAGCATAGATATCGTCGATAACCATATTGAAGTTAGCTGGACGCTTTTCAAATACGGATCTTTCCTTCATCTTCTGCTGGTGGAATGCCTTGATTTCTTCGTCGAATGGAAGGTTACCGAATTCGAGGAAGCGAACTGCGCCTTCGTTGTCACGAGCTGGCATTGCGAGACCCTTGTTAGCAGAGGATGGAGCGAATGGAACGTCGAGAACGCCTGCTTCGAAGCCTGCTACTGTAGCTGTTTCGAAATCGTCGCCGCCGAGTTCGAGAGCCTTGTTGAGGATAGCTCTTGTTTCCTTCATGATCATTTCCTTTTCAGCCATAGCACGTGGGCCGTTCTTCATGATCTGGCAGGAGAGCATGTTGCAGAGCTGCTTTGTTGTTCTGAGACCAGCTGCGTTAGCCTGCATTGTTGGGATACCGAAAGCTTCGTGTGGAGTCTTTACGATAACCTTTGTTGCACCTGCGAGAACTGCTACTGCAGCACCCCAGGAGATAACACCGTATGCCTGAGCTTCGTCCTGTGGGAAGCCGCCCATCCACTGGTGGAATACTGTGTAAACGTTAACGTCGTCATAGCCGTACTTCTTGAGGTATTCTTCTGTGATATCCTTAAGAGCTGCGATAGCACCAACGTCCTGGTAAATGTTACCACACTGGCCGTAACCAACTGTGATGTTCTTAACGCCCTGTTCAGCAGCGAGGAGAGCTTCGAGAACAGCAACAGCGTGGGAGATACATGGTGGAACGAGTGTACCTGTGAGTGGGCCGTATGGTTCACGGTCGATAGAAACGCCAGCTTCTTCGTAGAGACCTACGAGTCTGTCAACGTACTTCCACTTACGGATTGTTTCTTCCATTGGAATGTTCTTGCAGTATGGAACGTTGTAGGAGATACCGCCGCCTTCGAAGGATGTGAAGCCGCCTGCGAATGTGATTTCAGCGAGGAGACGTGCGTCTGGTGTACCGTGACGAACCTGAACTGGAACGTTGAGGGAGTCGATGATGTGACGGCAAGCGTCTACACCGTGGTTAACAGCTGGGAAGCCGTTGAGCATGCTCTTACCGGAACGGAGGGATTCTTCGATACCGTGCTGAGCTTCTGTGTAACGGTTATGTCTTGTGTAAGAGTCGATTGTAGAAGGAAGGAGGTCTGCCTGACCTTCGTTCTGGAGATATGTGAGGAGCTCGAGGTGTTCATCAAGAAGAGCAACACCAGCACGAGGCTGAATGAGTGTGATGCCTTCTGCCTTAGCCTTTGCGAGCTTCTTTGTAAATACCATGTGGTCTGGCTTAGACTTGTGGTACTTTACTGCTTCTTCGAAATTTACCGCTTTACCAGTGTGCCATGTGTTAAGAGCTTCTTCCTGGCTTCTGCGGAATACGTCCATTGACAATTTAGCCATAATACTTTCCTCTCTCAGTATTTATTTTCTGTTGATAATTTCTTTTTTCATTATTTCAAGCGCAACTTCAGGCAGCTTTGTGGAAAGCAGGCCCATTGCGGAAAGGATGTAGCTCTTGTCCAGTAAGATTTCTGCGTTCTTTGGACGGAGAGAATACATATCATCCATAGAGTACATAGCTTCGGAAAGGATTTCCTTATAGTCAGGGGAAGAAATTACGATACCGCCTGTACCTACTATATACTTTACTGCGCTGAGGTCTTTACCTTCCTGCATGAAACGTTCACCGAGTGGTGTGTAAACAGGAGTGATAAAGCCGGAATGTCTTTTTACGCTGATTCTTGTAGCAGCCTTGCCGACAGCAACGTCGACCTTCTGCTCAACTTCGTTTTCAGGGAGAAGCTCAGGATTTGCATTGAACTTCTTGATTGTAGCTTCCACTTCTTCTTCGGAAACGCCTGCCACTCTTGCGAGCTTTTCAGCGCCTTCCATTTCAAGAATGTATGGGGAGCTCCAGCGCATACCAAGGTCGCCTTCAACACTTCTCTTATACTTAGGATGTGGAAGACCCTTGAGTGTCGCACCCTGATAGAGGCATTCGCCTTCTGTTGCGGAATATACGTCGGTTGTTGCGCCGCCGATATCAACGCATACAAAAGAGCCTACGCCTTCTGTTTTATCTGTACCCTTGGAAAGGAGTGTGATAGCTTCGAGCACAGCGGCAGGAGTCGGGATAATATCACCGTCAACGCGCTTTGCAAGGCTTTCAAGCCCCTTTGCCTCGATAATCTGCTTTAAGAATACCTTTCTTATCTGCTCTCTTGCAGGCTGGATATCGAGCACGCCGAATTCAGGCATAACGTTATCGCAAGGAACTGCGATTTTGCCAGCCTTTTCGAGGATTTCGCAGCATTCGTCTGTGGCATTCTTGTTGCCTGCAACGATTACTGTAAGCGGAACAGGGCAGTCTGCAAGTGCCTGAGCATTATGCAGGATAACCTGGCTGTTGCCGCCGTCCGTACCACCTGAAAGCAAGATAATATCAGGCATGAGCTTTGCAATTTCATTGATTTCCTTCTTGGAAAGCATGAAGGAATAAGATGCAAGCACCTTTGCGCCTGCGTTCTGTACAGCCAGAAGCGCAGCCTGTGATGTAAGCTCGGGAACAAGGCCTATTGCCACCATTTTAAGGCCGCCTGCTGCAGATGAACAGGCAAGCTTAAGGTCAAATTCCTTTATGCCGCACATTTCCATAACGGCATTTGCCGCCTTATCATAGCCTACGTTGACGTCGGTCGCAATTGTTGTGCTGGACATTGCTCTGCCGATGACCTCAGCGTTTTCAAGGTCAACTGCAACTACCTTTGTGAAGGTACTGCCAACGTCGGCAAAAAGACCGTATTTCATATCAGATTATTCTCCCAGGTCAATCTTGAGGTCTGCGATAGCAGCTGCTGGACGTGTGCCTGGTGCGTATACTCTGTTGAAGCCCATTTCCTTGAACTTCTTTTCTGTTTCTGCGAAGTCCTGCTTACCTACAACGAGGTTACCGCCAACGTACATGAGGATGTTGCCGATGCCAGCTTCGATGCACTTTTCGCGCATACCGCGGCAGTCGAGCTCGCCGTGGCCGTAGAGGGAAGAAACCATGATGCCGTCAGCATTAGTTTCGATAGCAGCCTTGATGAACTCGTCCTGAGAAACCATGATACCGAGGTTGACAACCTTGTATCCTGCTTCTGTAAACGCAAGGTTCAAAATTTTGTTACCGACTGCATGAACGTCAGCGCCGATAACGCCCATAACTAAAGTTTTCATACTAGCTCTCCTTTGTTATTAACATAGTGATCCATTCTTATTATATAGAATACATTTTACTACTTTTCCCTCGATTTTGCAAGTATTTTGTTGCAAAAAAATCACAAAAGTGCTATAATATCTGCCATGAACGGATTTATTATCAAAAAATATGAAAAACTGGCTTCAACCAACACTTTCCTTAAGGAAAATGCACAAAGCTTTTCCGACCGTACGGTCATAACTGCCGACGTACAGACGGGCGGCAGGGGCAGACTTGGCAAAACCTTCCATTCGGAGGACGTTGGCGGCCTTTATATGAGCGTCCTTTTAAGAGGATATGATTCACCGCAGGAGCTGACTGTGCGTGTGGCGGTCTGTGTGCACAGAGCCATCAAAAAGGCATTCGGTCTTGACTGCGGCATAAAATGGGTGAACGATATTTATTACGGCGGCAGAAAGCTTTGCGGCATACTCTGCGAGCGAAGCGGCTCGGGTGATATTATATGCGGCATCGGTGTCAACGTGATGAAGCGTGACTTCCCTGATGAAATCAAGGATATCGCCTGCGCGATAGGTGAATTCTGCGAAGACGTCAGCCGTGAGAAAATGCTCGAGGCTATCCTGAGCGAATTTGACAATGCTCTGCGTGAGGATTTTGCTTCCATTCTTTCCTACTACAAGTCGAAGTGCTTTGTAATCGGTATGACAGTCCGCGTGCTTGTGGGTACTGAGGATTACGAGGCGCAGGTTATCGATATGGTTGAGGAAGGCAATCTGCTTGTGCGTAAGAATGACGGCAGCTTTGCGATTCTCAACAGCGGCGAGATTGTATTGAAGATACGATAGCGTCACCTACGGTGAAACTAAGTGTGCTTCGCACGTGAAGAAACGAAGCGGCTTTGCCATGAAGTGTTGCCTTCGGCAACGATGTGGTATCTGCGATGCATTGAACAGACGGACGAGCAATGCTCGCCCCTACGTTTTGCGGTACGTCATAAATGCAGTACCCTACACAGGTTTTGCAAATCGCGGGAGATTCGTAACGAGGTTCAGAATGACAATATCAGGAGGATATTATGTATACATTATATAATGAGCATATTGTTACAGACGATGCTGAAGCGCGTGCTGTCATGACGCTTTGCCGCAACACCAAGGCATACCCCGAAAATCTTATTCAGGAGTTTACCCTTTCCTTCGGTGATGCGACAAATTGCGAAAAGCTTATAAAAAAGCTCCGCTCTGCACCACCACGAAGCTTTGAAGGCATTGTCGTGCGATATTTTTCCGATTTTTACAGCAAAATTTTGCTGGATTTAGAAAAAAAATACGCAGAACCTCTTGATAAACAGGGGGCAGATGTGGTATCATTATTTTTAGCGGATAGAAATGAGATACATATTATGCCGCTCGGCCATGACCTCAGAATCGTTTTCCGTATCGGCGGAAGCGACTATGATTCTGTTATGCAGCGTTATGACGGGCTCAAAACGGCAGTTCTCGCTCTCATCCAACAATATTCGGAGGTTTAATCCATGTTAAATAAGAAAGCACTTATCGCGGCTGTTGCTGCAGTAGTTATCGGTGTATGCGCTGTCGCATTCATTCTCAACCCATCTTCCGGCACAGAACAGTATTCTGAAGTTCTCACAAAGTACTTCTCCGCTTACTACCAGACAGGCTCTGTTCCAATGCTTCAGGAATGTCTTCCGGAAGAGCTCAAGGAAGAAGCTAACCTCGCTTACACACTCGGCGGCTCTGTAAACCTTCTCGCAGGTTACAAGATGGACACGTTGGATCAGGTTGGCGAAAACGTAGTCGTTACTGTTACAATCACAAATCAGCCTGAAGCTAAGGCTACACTCCGTAACCAGTACAAGACAGAATTCGCAGGCATCACAATGGCTGTAAGCACAGAATTCGACGTAAACATCAAGGGCGACACAGGCGAGCTCAACTTCAACGGCTATGCTGACCTCGTACAGATTGGCGGTCAGTGGTACCTCACAAACTACAGCATCCCACTCTACGGTGAAAACTAATCAATGAACAAGAATTTCAACAAAAACACGGAAAACGACAAGGACCTCAACAGTGACGTCCGCAAGGAGTTTCTCAGAGTTTTGCTGAACAGAATAAACAATAATAAAGCGCTGAAAGGCTTCGTCCTTTTGGTGCTTATTTGTTTACTGGCATACGAGATTTTCTCGGGCGGCAAGCTCACTCAGATTCTGACTCCTTATCTCCCTCAGGAGAATAATTCACAGACAACTCTCGCAACAGAGGCCGCGCCTCTCACAACTGCCGCACCTGAAATCGAGCATAAGCTTGTCATCACAATGCTCGACGTCGACCAGGGCGACAGTATTCTCATCTCATACGACGACAGACATATGCTCATCGACACAAACGTTGTGGAGCATTACTCCAACGTAAAGAATACTCTCACAGAGAGAGGCGTTGAGCATCTTGATTATCTTGTGGCAACACATCCTCACGCCGACCATATCGGCGCGATGCACAAGGTGCTTACAGACTTTGACGTCGATACTTACTTCTACACAGAATGTGACACAGGCAAGTATACCTACCAGAATGCTATGGAGTACGCTTACAAGTATGCTGACGAGGTTGAGCTTCTCGTCAAGGGCGACAAATTCAAGCTTGGTGACGTGAAGTTTACAGTGCTTTCCCCTGTGGCAGGCGCTGACCATACTGAAAACGTCAACAACGCTTCTGCAGTTATGCTTGTCGAATGGGGCGAATTCAACGCACTTCTCATGGGCGATGCAGAAAGCGATATCGAGCTTGAGCTTCTCAAGGAAAATCTCATCCCTGACGTAGACCTTCTCAAGGTAGGTCACCACGGCAGCTACACAAGCTCGGACAAGACATTCCTGCAGACGGCAAAGCCTGAGGTTTCGCTGATTTCTCTCGGCGAGGACAACGAATACGGCTTCCCTCATCAGGT
>JAFYNW010000171.1 GCA_017547995.1 Clostridia bacterium
AAATCGTGATTTGCCCCTACGCACACTACACTTCTTAACTTTTAACTGCGGGACGCCGAGGGCGTCGTCCCCTACAATAGTACAGACAAAAAGACCCCCAGATGGAGGTCTTTTCTTATGCGTTTATTCGTCGTAGTTGACCGAGCCCTTGAGCTCATAGCCGCAGGCGAGCACAGCCGCCTTTGCCTGTTCAAGTGTACTGTCGAGCAGTTCATATTTCTTGTCCAGACCGAAATGCTCTGCAATGAGAGGCAATTCTGTACAGCCGAGGACGAAATAATGAGCGCCGCGCTCAATCATAGAGTCGAGAATATCTGTGATTTCGTGGATATTTCTTGGATAAATACCCGCCTTTACGTCATAGATAAACTTGAGGAGAAGCTGCTGCTGGTCAGGAAGAGGGAAGACACATTCAACGCCCTCGTCAGCGAATGCGCGGGCATAAACACCCGACTGCAGTACGCCTGTTGTAGCGAGAATGCCAACCTTCTTGTCTGTGCCGTAGCGCTCTCTGCCTGCCTTTGCGTTTACCTTGAGAATGTGAATAAGCTCACAGCCTGTGAACTCCTCAAGAGCAGGAGCAAAATAATGGGCAGTATTGCAAGGCATTGCAATAACCTCAGCACCCATAACCATAAGACGACGCACGCCTTCAATCATCTGTGGCAATGGGTCTTCGCCGTCAGAAACGATGTAGGCAGTTCTGTCCTTAATCTGTGGGTAATTGTCGATAAGAATGTGGATGTGTTCACCGTCGGAGGAAGCCTTTGTCAGATTGACCACCTTTGTGAAGAAGTCAGCCGTTGCAAGCGGACCCATACCGCCGAGAACACCGAGTACCTTTTTCATTGTACCATACCTCGAAGGAGATTTATTGAAAACTGAAAGTCAGCTCCCCCTGTGGAAGGGGAGCTGATATTGTCTGCCCTATTACTTATTGTTCTTGAGCCAGTTGAATGCTGTGCTTGCGTAGAGAGCGGAGCTGTATGCAAGACCGCTTTCGTCGAAGCGAACCATTGGGTTGTGCATTGGGCTGTCATAGCCGTCTTCACGGCAGCCGCAAGCGCAGGATACCATAACTGCAGGAACCTTTTCGCCAACGTATGCGAAGTCTTCGGAGCCGTTTACAGAGCGGTTGTCTGTAACTTCAACGTTTTCTTCACCAACAGTTGCCTTGAAGATTTCTGCGAACTGATTTACGAGTTCAATGTTGTTGATAACCGGAGGAGCATTTGCTGCATCGTATTCAACAACAGCTTCAGCGTTGTACATCTTAGCTGTAGCTTCTGCAACTTCCTTTACACGCTTGAGAGCCTGTTCACGGATTTTGGAGTCGAGTGTACGGATTGTGCCGAGGATTTCAACAGATTCAGGTGTGATGTTAGCTGCTGTACCTGCGTGGATGGAGCAGAAGTTGATAACGCTCATTGCCTGTGCAGGGATTTCACGAGCCTGGATACGCTGAACGTTGAGAATGATGGAAGCAGCGATGGAGATAGGGTCGTTTGTGGAGTGAGGATATGCACCGTGACCGCCTACGCCCTTTACTGTGATAGTAACCTTGTCACCACTTGCGTAGCAAGCGCCGCGTGTTACGTGAACGTGACCTGTCTTCTTAGGACCGCCGGAGCCAACGTGGATAGCCATAGCAGCGTCAACACCTTCGCAGATGCCTGCTTCAACCATAGCCTTTGCGCCCTGAAGTGTTTCTTCAGCAGGCTGGAACATGAACTTTACTGTGCCTTCGAGTTCGTTTTCGCGTTCCTTGAGCATCTTTGCAGCTGCGAAAAGACCAGCGCCGTGAAGGTCGTGACCGCAGGAGTGGCAGGAGCCGTTTGTGCAAGCGAATTCTTCGCCGGAACGTTCCATCATTGGGAGAGCATCGATGTCAGCGCGGAGAAGGATTGTCTTGCCGCCCTTACCGATTGTGAATGTGAGACCGCAGTCAACGATTTCCTGTGCTTCAATGCCGATATTTGCGAGTTCAGCCTTGAGGAAGTCAACAGTTGGACGAAGGTCGAAGCCTACGCCACCATTCTGGTGGATTGTACGACGTACACGGATAGTTTCAGGAAGGATTTCCTTTGCGCGAGCGAGAAATTCATTCATTTTAATATTCCTCCATAAATTTTTATTGTGTTTCCATTTGTTGATTGTGCAGGGGACGTTCGTGAATGTACCCTACAGGTGATATTTTGTATATCGTATTGCAGGGGAGGGTCTGGTGTGCCCTCCCGAATGCAGACATACTATTTTCTCTTTTTCATATTGGCGTAAAGCTGCTTTGCCTTGGCTAAATCTTCCTTGCTGAGCTCCTTTTCGCCATAGCGGGCACGGATATAATATTCACGAAGGTCGCGTGCAAGCTGCTTGTCAGGGATTTCGTTTGTGATAGTACGGTTGACGTCCTCTGTTGTGAAATAATGAGGAATGTCCATACCTTTGCTGATAAGCAGATTGAGGAACTTACGGTAAATATTTCTGATACCCTTGATTTCGTTGGAAAGGTCCTTGTCGTAGTTTACACGAGGGATGCGTTCGACAACGCGTGTTTCGCCGGCAGTACGGTTTGTACGAGCCTTTGTGCCCTTGAGCATCTTTCTGAAAATAACAAAGATGATGACTGCGATAACAAGGAATACCACAACGTTGAATACTGTGTCGAGAATTGGGTTTTCGCCTGTGAACTTGTTGTCGTCAACAAGACCGGAGAGGTTTTCAAAGGCGATACCGCCGCCGTCTCTTTCGAGGAACTTTTCAAAGACAACCTCAGTGAGTGTCTCTGCAAGACCGAGAAGGAGATAGGACGAAACAGTTGTCACAGCCATCATGATAGGACTGAAGATATACTTTGCGAACATGCTGATGATGAACTTACAGAATGCCATAAAGTAATCTGTCGCCATGAAGAAGCCGAGGAGGCAGGTTGCTGTGAGGACTGTTGTGTTGAGGATTCTGAATCGCTTTTCCTTGAGAGTTTCTTCGTTGTGACGGAGCATCGAAAGCTCACATACGCCGGAAATCATATAGATGATGACGTAAGGGAGAACCGATGAACCGAGAAGATTGGTAATGCCGAATGCGGCGGAAAACGCAAGGAAGAAAACGATGATTTTGATGTTGCGGCTGAAATCGTCAGCACCTTCACCGTAAGTGAGGAAGTATGCCTGACGGACTATCATAAGCACGGAATAAATAACCGAAAGGCCGATAGCCAGGCCCGTTGCAATATCGCTTACCCAGAAGAATGAAGCAAAGACGATGACGAGAGGGATAAATCTCAGCTTTGGCTTTCCCTTCATATCGATGAGACCGCAAAGGAAGGTGCCGATTGCGATGAGAGCAAAGGCAGGGAAGATGCTCAGCTCAATGCGGAAGACGAGAGCGATATAGGATGCAACGAAGAAGAGGAAGGATGTGGAAGAAAGGGCTTTTGCAGCAAAAATCAGTTCCATTATTCATCATCCTCCTTTGTTTCTGTGATAAAGTCGGATGCGCGGATGACAGTCAGATGACCGTCGCAGGAAGTACGGAGCTTTTTAAGCCCGGATTCCCAGCAAGGCAGCATGTCAGGAGTGATGACGATGTGCGCTCTGCCGTTTTCCGACTGCAATGCAGCCTTTTCAAGAATGTTGCCGAAGCGCATTGTACTGTCGTAAGTCGCTCTGCCAAGACCTTCAATGATTGTATAAAGGTGGCGGCGGCCAAGACCTTCGGTAATTGTATTCCATTTACCGATAGCGCCGGCAGCGGTTGCATTTGTTGTGAAAGAATACTTGATGCGTTTGTTTTCCAGATATTCGCAAACATATCGTGCAACGCTGAATGCTGCTTCCTGACGGGCGGACTGGATTTCCTTGCCGTCCTCACTGCATTCCACGTTGAGGATAACAGTTACCGATAAATCTGTAGTGTGGTCAAAGTTTTTGACCATCAGCTTGTTTGCCTTTAAGCTCTGAGGCCAGTTGATGTCCTTCATTGGCTCTCTGCCTGTGTAATCTCTGAAGCCGATTGTGAGGATAGGGTCTTCCATAATGAAACGGTTGACAGAGAAGTCACCGAGGAAGCCGCCCAGCACAGCGTCAAGCTTGCCTGAGGAAATCGCCTTAGGAAGAACGACGATTTCTTCCATAAGAGTCACGTGTTCAACAGTTTCGCCGATACCGAAAAGGTCACCGCCGTAAAGTGTCGCACCGTGGAGGAAGTATCTTCCTCGTGAATCGATGGACGCCTTGTAGGAGCGTGTGTATCTCTGGTAAGGCATAAGATAAGTCGTGCTTATCATTCGTCCGTTTTCGCTGAAGGTGTAGAACTTGTCCACGTCCTGACCGATAACGTTGAGTGATGAAGGGATAAGCTCGGAAATCTTGATGTATGTGACAGGCAGCCACTTGTTGTTGTGGAGCGTTGTTGTTACGGAAAATTCTTCGCCCGGCTCGACAACCTGATTGTCTGCACGGGAGATATAAGAAACCCTTTCAAGCACGTGCTTGAGAGAATAGTCTTTGAGGATAAGCGCTACAAGTATGAGAAAGGCGATTACCCAGATCATCTTTCAGACTCCATTGGAACGGAGATTTTATTGATGAGCTTCATGAGATATTCGGAAACATCGGCATTTCCGATCATGCCGCCGGAGGAAAGTCTGTGTGTGAGCACGAATGGTGCCATATACTTTACGTCTTCTGGAATTACGAAGTCGCGTCCGGCAAGAGCAGCCTTAGCCTGACAAGCCTTGTAGAATGCGATAGCACCACGTGTGGAGATACCTGCAGAGAAGCGTGTATCCTTTCTTGTTGCCTGAATGATATCCATGATGTAGTTGCCGACTGCAGGGGAAACAGTTACGTCTGTGTAGTGTTCCATTACGTACTGATGGTCGTCAAACGTTACAACAGGCTCGAGAGATTCGATGATGTCTACTGTGCTCTTTCTGCCGAGGAGAAGGAGTTCGTCTTCGCGGTTAGGATAACCCATCTTGAGTCTCATGAAGAAACGGTCGATCTGAGCTTCAGGAAGTGGGAAAGTACCGTAGGATTCAAGTGGGTTCTGTGTAGCCATAACCATGAATGGGCTTTCGAGAAGACGTGTTGTGCCGTCGATGGAAATCTGGTGTTCTTCCATAGCTTCGAGGAGGGAAGACTGTGTACGTGGTGTAGCACGGTTGATTTCGTCGGCAAGAATTACGTTAGCAAAAAGTGGGCCTGGGCGGAATTCGAATTCGCCTGTCTTCTGGTTGTAGAAGTTGATACCTGTAAGGTCGGATGGGAGAAGGTCAGGTGTGAACTGAATACGCTTGAAGTCACCGCCGACACTCTTGGAGAATGCTCTGAGCATCATTGTCTTACCTGTACCAGGTACGTCTTCGAGAAGAACGTGAGAGCGGCAGACGAAGGAGATGAGCACGAGCTCTGCGATTTCATCCTTGCCTACGATGGCTCTGCCTACGTTTGTGAGAATTTTTTCCTTATAGTCTAAGAAACGTTTTGTGTCCATTATATACTCCTTGTTATGATATATTACGCTTTTTATATGTGAAATATAAAAAACCGCTATAAGAAAATATTCTTACAGCGGCGTTTTTATTATTTGTCAGCAGAACAAATAAACCAAGAAAAATTAGTCTTCCTTGATAGCTTCTACTGGGCACTGAGCTGCACAAGCACCGCAACCTACGCACTTATCAGCGTCGATTTCGTACTTAGCGCCGTCCTTGATAGCTTCTACTGGGCACTGAGCTGCACAAGCACCGCAGCCTACGCAAGCATCTGTAATTTTATATGCCATAAAGCACCTCCATAAAAAATTTGTAACTATATTATATCACACATTATCTGAAATGAAAAGAGTAAAATTAGAAAAATATGCAAATAATATTTTTAATTTCATAAATCAGCGGAGGTTAATATGCGAAAAGATATGCAAAATGACAAAAAATCAACAAGGAAGAATATGAATTATGAATTGGCAAGCTCAATACTGCCGCCCGACCAGAAAACCGAAGCCACCCTCATGCACACGGACAGATTTAAGTAGCGAATTGCACAATCTTGTAGGGCGGGGGCTTGCTCCCGCCGGGTAAGTCCGTAGGGGACGGCGCCCTCGACGTCCCGAAAAAAGTAGGGGTGGACATTGCTCGATGTTATATTAAAAGTAGGGGAGGGGCTCTGTGCCCTCCCGCTTAATAAATGCGTCGCAGACACCACACCACTTTGCCAACGGCAAAACGAAAAAAGCCACCCTTACGGATGGCTTTATCTGTTGAATTATTCCGGCTGAACAGCGTCAACAGGGCAAGAGCCTGCACAAGCACCGCAGGACAAGCAAGCGCTTTCGTTGATTTCAGCAACGCCGTCCTTCATTTCGATAGCGTTTACCGGACAAGCATCCACGCAAGTGCCACAACCTGCGCACTTTTCAGCAATAATCTTAAATGCCATAACAGCACCTCCTGTAAAATAGTAGATATATTATAGCACTCATAAATAAAAATGTAAAGATAATCCGCAGACGGATAATATCCGCCCCTGCTGTCTTCTTTTATAATACTATTGTAGGGGACGGCGCCCCCGACGTCCCGCAAGCACGCAGTGCTACCTGACAAATGCGCCCTCGAC
>JAFYNW010000172.1 GCA_017547995.1 Clostridia bacterium
CATAACGCTCATGGTAAGTACGAATTCGTTCCTGTTCAGTCCCTCGAAAAAATGGTAGACGTTCTCGTAACACTTGTTCAGAAGTTCGTAAAGTAATAATTACATAATTATAAAAGGCAGTTCGTAACGAGCTGCCTTTTTATTTAGTCTGTATAGTTATATCAGGAATATCCCACACGGAATATTTTCTCCAGTATATTTCGGATGATACCGTCAGATTTGTCGTTCCATTTGTGAAAATATATCCGCTTCCCGCCTGCTCAATCAGCTCCGAATCGTATTTTTCGAGCATTATGGCTTTGACTGGTGCAATATTGCCAACCTTTGTCAGGTATATGCCCTCCGAAACTTTGACTATCGGATTTTCCTCACTTATCTTTACCATAGCTTTTACGTATGGCATTGGATACCCGCGCTGGAATATAGCTGGTCCATAAAGCTTGAATATAAACGTCATCAGCAAGATAATAATTGTCGCAATACTTGCCAGTACTATTCTTTTTCGCTTTGTCTTTGTATTATCCATAGTGTATCACCTCACTTAAATGTTAACACAAATCCGCCGTTTATGCAATCGACTGTTGGTCGAATACAGAAAAAGACACCCTTTCGGGTGCCTTTATATTGACCTATATTAGTAGTTGATAACACGGAGCTGGAAGTGAGCCTTTGGATGGTCACATACTGGGCACATTTCAGGAGCATCAGAACCTACGTGGATGTGGCCACAGTTGCGGCACTGCCATACCTGTTCGCCTTCACGGTTGAATACTTTACCTTCCTTGATATTGTTGAGGAGAGCAACGTATCTTTCTTCGTGTTCCTTTTCAATCTTGCCTACTGCTTCAAAGAGGAATGCGATCTTATCAAAGCCTTCTTCTCTTGCTACCTTAGCCATGTTAGCATACATGTCTGTCCATTCGTAGTTTTCGCCTGCTGCTGCGTCTTCGAGGTTTGTCATTGTGTCAGGCATACCATCGTGAAGAAGCTTGAACCAGATCTTTGCGTGTTCCTTTTCGTTGTCAGCTGTTTCCTGGAAGAAAGCTGCGATCTGTTCGAAGCCTTCCTTCTTAGCCTTAGATGCATAGTATGTGTACTTGTTTCTAGCCTGAGATTCACCTGCGAATGCTGCCCAGAGATTAGCTTCAGTTTTTGTACCCTTCAAGTTTGACATAATAAAATCCTCCATAATATATTTTTTTATTTTTGTTGACAATTTTTGCATACGCCCGAGAATATGAGTTCATGACTTTTAATTATAAAACCCATATTGTTCGGGACTTTTTCTTCAAGCTCCGACATATAGTCCATATCCACGTCGAAAACTCTCTTACAGTCTTCGCATACGAAGTGATAATGAGCATCGATTGTGAAATCAAATCTGTCCGGTGCGCCTGGAACCTTAACTCTGTAAACGCTTCCCTCTTCGCACATCGTATTCAGATTTCTGTAGACTGTGCCTTTGCTTATTGTTGGATGGTCTTTCACTATATATTCATATATCTCATCCGCCGTAGGATGTATACATAATGAATTGACCGCATCCATAATCAGTTTTTTCTGAATTGTGTTTCTTTTCAATTTCATCATTCCTTAATGATAATCATTCTTAATTGCAACTTAATATTACCATACTCCACTGATTTTGTCAACACTTTTTTTCAAAATTTTTATTGGAAAATTAAAAAAGATTTTTTACAAAAAAGACACTATATTTTTACACGTATATGTGTTATAATTATATAGTATGATTAAGTTTACATTATGTTTAGGAGATAATTAAATGGCATTTGGTTTTTTAAGAAAACTTTTCGGAGATACCTCTGAAAAAGAAATAAAGAAAATTGAACCGATGGTCAAAGCTATCGAGCAGCTTGCTAAAAAATATGCAGACATGAATGACGAGCAGCTCAAGGCTATGACTCCTTATTTCAAAGAACAGCTTGCAAACGGCAAAACACTTGAAGATATCCTCCCTGATGCATTTGCCGTCTGTCGTGAAGCAGCAAAACGTGTCCTCGGTATGTATCCATATTCTGTGCAGCTCAAGGGCGGCATTATCCTTCATCAGGGTCGAATTGCCGAAATGAAGACAGGTGAAGGTAAAACTCTCGTTGCTGTCCTCCCTTCCTATCTTAACGCTCTTACAGGTAAGGGTGTTCATATCGTTACAACAAACGATTACCTCGCAAAGCGAGACAGTGACTGGATGGGCAAGGTCCATCGTTTCCTCGGTCTCACAGTTGGTGTTATCGTTCACGGTCTTACAGACGTTGAACGCCGTGCAGCTTATGCTTGCGATATCACTTACGGTACAAATAACGAACTTGGCTTCGACTACCTCCGCGACAATATGGCTATTTATAAGGAAGAAATGGTTCAGCGCGGCCATAATTTCGCCATCGTCGACGAAGTTGACTCCATCCTCATTGACGAAGCAAGAACTCCGCTTATCATTTCCGGTCAGGGTGACAAGTCCACAGACCTTTATGCGCGAGCTGATGCATTTGCTTCCCGTCTTAAATCCAAGAAGTTTGTAAGTGTCGATGAAAAGGAAGATCAGGAAGATATCGACGCTGATTATATTATTGATGAAAAGGCAAAGACTGCCACTATCACACCAAGGGGTACAAAAAAGGCTGAGGAATTCTTCGGTCTCGAAAGCTTGTCAGACCCACAGAATGCCACAATTCTTCACCATATCAATCAGGCTCTCAAGGCTCGTGGTATTATGAAACTTGACCTTGACTACGTTGTCAAGGATGGTGAAATTATCATCGTTGACGAATTCACAGGTCGTCTTATGTATGGCAGACGCTATTCCGAAGGCTTGCATCAAGCTATCGAAGCTAAGGAAAAGGTTCGCGTAAACCGCGAAAGCAAGACTCTTGCGACTATCACGTTCCAGAACTTCTTCCGTCTTTATACAAAGCTTTCCGGTATGACTGGTACTGCCCTCACCGAAGAAGAAGAATTCAGACAGATTTATCATCTTGACGTTATTGAAATACCTACCAACAAGGAAGTAAAGAGAAAAGACCTTCCTGATACCATCTATAAAACAGAAAAGGCAAAGTTCAACGCAGTTATCGACCGCATTGTCGAATGCAACGCAAAGGGACAGCCTGTTCTCGTCGGCACTATTTCCATCGAAAAGAGTGAGCTTCTCTCCTCTATGCTTACAAAGCGCGGTGTCAAGCACAACGTGCTCAATGCAAAGCAACACGAAAAAGAAGCTTTGATTGTTGCTCAGGCAGGCAGCCTCGGTGCGGTTACTATTGCTACAAATATGGCAGGCCGTGGTACTGACATCGTTCTCGGTGGTAATCCTGAGTTTATGGCTAAGGCTGAAATGGTAAAGATGGGCTATTCTGATGAGCTTATTGAAGAAGCAACAGGCTTTGCTGAAACAAACGATACTTCCATTATTGAAGCGCGCGCTACGTTCAAACAGCTTCTTGCTCAGCACAAGGAACATACTGATAAGGATGCCATCAAGGTACGAGACGCAGGCGGTCTTTGTGTTATCGGTACAGAAAGACATGAAAGCAGACGTATTGACAATCAGCTCCGCGGTCGTTCAGGCCGTCAGGGTGACCCTGGTACAAGTATCTTCTATCTCTCCCTCGAAGATGACCTTATGCGTCTTTTCGGCGGTGAAAAGGTAGCAAATGCAATGACTTCCCTCAAGATTGATGAAAATCAGCCACTCGACCAAAAGATTCTCTCCGGTGCTCTTGAAAGTGCTCAGGGTAAGGTCGAAGGCAGAAACTTCCTCGCAAGAAAGCACGTTCTTGAATACGATAACGTGCTCAACAAGCAGAGAGAGGTTATCTATGGTCAGCGTCAGTCTGTGCTCAACGGCAACGACATCAAGGATTCCATCATTTCGATGCTCAATGAATACGTTGAAAACGGTGTCAATGCTTATGCAGGTGAAAAGAATTACGTTGATATTCTCGACGTTCCTGATATGATGAAGAAGTTTGAAAAGCTTTTCGTCGATCCGGGTGAAATCACATTCACACGCGAATATCTTGATTTCCATACAAAGAAGGACATCATCGACCTTCTCAAGGAAAAGGCTATGGCATTCTATGAAGCCAAGGAAAAGACTATCACTCCTGAGGTTATGCGCGAGCTCGAACGCGTTGTTCTTCTCAAGGTTGTTGATGCAAAGTGGATGGACCATATCGATGCAATGCATGAACTCCGTCGTGGCGTAGCCTTTGCGGCATACGCTCAGACAGACCCTGTTATCGTCTATAAGCAGCAAGGTCTTGATATGTTCGACCAGATGGTCAGCGAAATCAGAGAAGAAACTGCGCGTACTGTTCTTCTCGCTCAGCTTGTCGGTGCTGATGCTCCTAAACGCGAAAAACTCATGAATCCTCTCACAGCTGCAGGCGGAGATGATTCTGTACAGAAAAAGCCTGTCAGAAAGGAAAAGGTTGGCAGAAACGATCTTTGTCCTTGCGGCAGCGGCTTGAAGTACAAAAAATGTTGCGGTAAATAATTTTTTGATAGGAGGGGTTTCCCCTCCTATCTCATTCTGAAAGGATCTAAATGAAAAAAGCGATATCTCTTTTGCTGATTTTCAGCATTCTTCTGCCATTTGCCTCGCATTCCAACGCGGTAAATGGTGATACTTTTGAAAAAGCTCTGACAGTTGGCACGGGTCTTGACTACGTGATGAAAACCGAAGATTTTTCAGGCAATAATCGTCTGCAGAGCTTCGGATTTGAATACACTCCCAACTCATCTGTAAAGCCTATCGTGGAATATGGCAACAAGCTTTATGGCATGAGCACAATAAATAACGTTGTCAAGCACGCGGAAAACAATGGTTACAGTGTTATCGGCGCTGTCAACTCTGACTTTTTCAACACCAGCACAGGTATTCCGACGGGTATTGTAATCAAAAACGGTGCTCTTATCAGCTCTGATGGTATGTGGAATGGCGTTGCCTTCTCCGAAGACGGAAAAGCTTACGCAGGTGCTCCGAAGATGACGATAAATATGGTAAGTCAGCTTACAGGCTCAAGCTATCCGATTTATGCAATCAACAAAGACCGCACAGGAAACGGAATTCACCTTCTAAGTGGTGCATATTCTGACACAAGCAAGACAAATCTCGGCGGTACAGTTGTAATTCTCGAAAAGAGTGACTCTTCCCCGCTTTCATTCAATTCTCAGGCAGTCTTCACGGTAAAGTCCGTTGAATGGATGAAAGGCAGTGTCGAGCTTTCTGATACTCAATATATTATGACTTACAATGACAGTTACAAGGGCGCTGCCGACCTTGCAACTCTCACTCCGGGCGAAACTCTTGTGCTTGAAATGGATGCCGAGGAGCATTTCAAAAATGCCTTGTATGCAACGGGCGGTGGTGATATGCTTGCTATTGACGGTACTCTTACAGAGTATGCCACAACCGGCACTGCGCCACGCACTGTGCTCGGCGTCAAAGCCGATGGCAGCTTCAAGGTGTGGGCTATCGACGGCAGACAAAGCGTTACAAGCATGGGTATGAGCCTTCTCGACTGTGCTAATCTCTTGCTCAGCGAAGGTTATACAAACGTCATCAATCTTGATGGTGGCGGAAGCACCGCAC
>JAFYNW010000020.1 GCA_017547995.1 Clostridia bacterium
GGATAGAGCCCCTCTCTGTGTTTGGAAAGACCGACAGGGACACAAGCGATGGAAACAACGCTTGGATAGAGGTCAGAAAGGTCGCGCAGTGTCTTTTTGAGGTTTTCACCATCGTTGACGCCAGGACAGACAACAATCTGAGTCTTGATTTCGAGACCTGCATCGGCAAAGGTCTTGAGATGGCGGAGTGCGTCACCTGCAAAGCGGTTGCCAAGCATGAGCTTACGGAGCTCAGGGTCTGTTGTATGGACGGAGATATTGAGCGGAGAGAAGTGCATCTTGACGATTCTCTCTGCGTCCTTGTCGGAAATATTTGTCAGCGAGATATAGTTGCCCACAAGGAAGGAAAGACGTGCATCGTCATCCTTGAAGTAGATAGTCTCGCGCATACCTTTTGGATTCTGGTCAATGAAGCAGAAGATGCATTTGTTATAGCAGCTTTTCTGCTCGTCCATAAGATACGTATCAAAATTAAGGCCGATATATTCGCCTTCGCTCTTTTTAATATTGAAATGAAGCTCTGCGCCGTTTCTCTGCACCGTGATATCGAGATTATCATCGTAGGTATAGAACTGATAGTCGAATACGTCTTCGATGCGGTGAGAGTTTACAGAGAGCAGAACGTCGCCTGCAAGGATGCCGGCCTTTTCGCCGTAGCTGCCCTTGTCGACCGAGATAATCTGTGCGCTCATATTTTCCTCCTTGTGTGATGTTTGTGTTGTTATATTGGAAGCGGGCGGGGATGGAACCACCGCCCCTACAACTATTCTTATATAGATTGATTGTAGGGGAGGGTCTCTGCGCCCTCCCGAAAATATTATTGAAACGTTAGTATAATTCTAAAAAAAATAGAGGAGAAAACGCTTCCTCCTCTACCTTCATTCTGATAATTATTCAGCAACTTCAATAACCTTACGGCCGCCGTAGCTGCCGCATGCCTTACAAGCTCTGTGTGGAAGAACGAATTCACCACATGTTGGGCACTTTACGATGCCTGGCATGTCAAGCTTCCAGTGGGAGCTTCTTCTCTTGTCTCTTCTCTGCTTGCTAACTTTTCTCTTTGGTACTGCCATGGTCCTACACCTCCTGTATTTATGAAGCTATTTTTAAATTATTTCTTATTTCTTCAAAAGCTCTGCGAGCTTTGCAAACCTAGGGTCAACCTCTCTTGTTTCGCAAGAGCAAGTTGTAACGTTGAGATCGCATCCGCATTTTGGGCAGAGGCCCTTGCAGTCTTCACTGCAGAGGAATGCGATATCCATATCCATAATGATGTCCGGCACGATGATATCGTCTGTTTCGATTTCCTCGCTGCCTGCGTAATACATACCTTCCGTCTGTTCTGCGTCTTCCTCATTTTCTGTGCTGATGAGATAATGTATTTCCTGAGTTTTATCCACAGTAAACTCCTTCATACATCTTGCGCAGTGGACTGTAAGAGTATATTCAGCCTTGGCATCAAAAAATACCGCGCCTGATTTATCTGTGATGACACCTGTTACCTTAATTGGGGCTTGGAAAGGAAACTCATAGTTGACATTTTCCTCAGATAAATCTATACTATATTCAAATGGTTTTGAATTGTTCTGGCACTGTGCCAGTGACTTAAGACTGATTAACATATTGCACCACCTTATTGATACAAAGAGTATTATAATCGTTCCGAGGCATTTTGTCAAGAATTATTTTATACTTTTTGTAATTTATTTTGGTATATGGGAAAATATGGAATACTGATTTCCCCGTCAGCCTCCTTCGGCTCGAGGGAGGTGGCGGCGTAAGCCGTCGGAGGGAGCGAATATAATAAATGTGACTTGTCACACCACAACGTTCCGCAGGAACATATCGCTCGCCGTCAGGCGAATATCGAGTCCTATGGACATATCGCAACGCGAAGCGTTATATCGCTTTGCTAAGCAAAACACGAAAGGAGAATCCTATGAAATCTTTTACAATATCAAAGAACGACAGCGGTCAGCGCCTTGACAAATTCGTGCTCAAGGTCTGTCCTGCACTGCCTACGTCCCAACTCTATAAATATATACGCTTAAAACGCATAAAAGTCAATGGTAAAAAATGTGAAATTTCCTATAAATTGGCGCAGAACGATTTAGTTGAGATGTATATCAACGATGAATTCTTCGAAAAACCTGACGAAAACACCATTTTTATGAAGATAGAGCCTAAGCTGGACATTGTTTTTGAAGACGAAAATATTTTGCTCGTCGACAAAAAAGTCGGCATGGTTGTGCATGAGGACGACGAAGGCACGACTGATACCTTAATAAATAATATAAAAGCGTATCTTTACAAAAAGGGCGAATGGGACCCTGCCAAGGAAAACAGCTTCACTCCTTCTCTCTGCAACCGC
This sequence comes from Clostridia bacterium, assembly GCA_017547995.1. Taxonomy (GTDB): domain Bacteria; phylum Bacillota; class Clostridia; order Oscillospirales; family Butyricicoccaceae; genus SIG471. The sequence continues at coordinate 2,372 of JAFYNW010000020.1, forward strand.
ATCGACCGCGGCACGGGAGGTATTGTAATCGCGGCAAAGACTGCGGCCGCTCTGCGTATTATGAATGATAAGATTAAAAACCGCGAGATGGAGAAATATTATCTCCTGCTCTGCTTCGGCAAGTTTGACAAGAACAACGGCACTGTGAAGAACTTCCTGCTCAAGGACGAAAAGCAGAACAAGGTGTTTGCGTACAGCAGCCCTAAACCGGGGGCAAAGACGGCTATTACGCACTACAAAGTCCTTGGCTATAAGAAAGGTATCTCCCTTGTGGAATGCCGCTTAGAAACGGGCAGAACACATCAGATCCGCGTGCACATGTCAGGCCTCGGTCATCCGCTTGTCGGCGATACGAAATACGGCACAAACAAGCAGAATCAGGGCCTGCCTTACAAGAATCAGTGCCTCTATTCATACAAGCTCGGCTTTGACTTTGAGGGCGACAGCGGTGAGCTTGAATACCTCAAGGGCAGAGAGTTTACTGCCGAAAATATTTATTTTATGGAATTTTTCGAAAAATTGTAAAAATCTTGTCCCATTTTTGCATGGACGTGTGTCTTATATATAGAAAGTGCAGTTACAGCAGGAGGGCGCAGAGACCCTCCCCTACAAATCCAACTTATGTAGGGTGCATTCACGAATGCACCGCGGGACGTCGAGGGCGTCGGTCCCTACAGTCACCCTCAAAAGCCTCCCTTGTGTAAAGGCACCGCCCGCAGGCGGCGTACATGCGAGCAACCGACGAAGTCGGCTCTTAGCGAGTCGGAGAGGTGGCCGGGTTTAACGAGGTCGGAGGGATTGTCCCCTATTTAATGTGATTTATCACACCACAACGTTCCGCAGGAACATATCGCTCGCCGTCAGGCGAATATCGAGCTGCACAGCAGCATATCGCGTGCGTCAGCACATATCGCTTTTTCGAAGCAAAAACTATAAAGGAGGAATTATTTTGCTGTTCAGGTTTCCGTTTGGCTTATCTTTATCTGTAAAGCATCAGGATATGCTGCAAAAGCTTTACACAGAATACGCCTCCTTTATGCTCAGGGCGGCGCAGTCGATTCTCAAGGACGACCACAAGGCTGACGATGCGCTTTCCGAAAGCTTTGTGAGAATAGTCGCCAATCTCGACACAATAAGCCATCTTTCCCAGGGGCAGATTAAAAAGTATATGCTCATCGTTATGAAAAACGTCTGTTTCAATATGCTCCGCAAGGAAAAGGGCATTGAAAATATCGACGACCTCAATCTTTCGGTGACTTCGCCCGAAAACGAGGTGCTTTCCCGCGACGGTGAAAACAGAGTGCTTGCCGTTGTCAAAGCTTTGCCTGATATTTACCGCGATGCCATCTATCTCAACCTTATTCTCGGTCTTTCCACAAAGGAAACGGCAGAATCGCTGGGTATAAATAATGAAAACGTACGCAAGCGTGTCTGGCGCGGCAAGAAAATGCTGAAGGAAATGCTTAAAAAGGAGGGTTTCTCTTATGAGTAAGAGCTTTAAGGAAGCTATAATTGAAAAGGCCTTTGACAGAGCCTACGAGGACGAAATCCTGCTTTTTTCCGAGCAGAAGGTGGCGGCTGACACCAATTTCGACAGGGAATACAAGGATACCATCCTGCCCCGCATAAACCGTATGAACAAATATTACGTGAAGGTTTTCGGCCTTGTGCTGCGTAAATCGACCTTTTATAATCTGCTGATATGCTTTGTGACGGTGGCGTTTATCGTACTTATGACGATGATATTCGCGTAAGAGAGATTTTATAATGCGGGACGTCGAGGGCGCCGTCCCCTGTTTATTTTGCGGCGGGAGCAAGCCCCCGCCCTGCACAGTTTGCAGAAACCGAGAGAGATTCTTCGCATACGCTCAGAATGACATTTGAAGTGTCTGCGACGATATTGAACAGGCGGGATGTCGACAAGCGCCATCCCCTACAAGCAGTATCAGAATGACAAACAGAGCTAATAACGGTTGCTACTCATCCACCACCAGAGGTGGTCCCCCTTCTCTCACAAGAGAAGGCATAATAAAAAAATTAAAATTTTCTTAAGAGGCGGGCATATTTTTTCGTATGTCCGCCTTATTTTTCGTCAAGGTCAAAATTGAGTATTTGCGAGAAAAAGTGAGTATAAAAGAGCATTTCAAAGTAAACCTAAAATCCCCCAAAAAATCTTCAAAAAAAGTGCAGTTTTTTTTGCAATAATCCTTGACTTTTTCGTGTTTTTTGTATATATTTTAGTTATTATAATTATTATGCCGTACTGCGGCAATTTTTATGAATTACTCCGCTTTGCGGGAAAGAGTGGTGGGAAATGAAAGACAATCTCATTCGCCTTGAAAATATAAGCATGAGCTATGGCGAGAAACAAGTTCTCAAATCCATTAACCTTGATGTAAGAGACAAGGAATTCATTACGTTCCTCGGCCCTTCCGGTTGTGGTAAGACAACAACATTACGTATTATCGGCGGCTTTGAGCATCAGACTTCCGGTAACGTTTACTTTGATGGACAGCTTATCAACGACGTGCCTCCTCACAAGAGACAACTCAACACAGTTTTCCAGAAATACGCACTTTTTACACATCTTAACGTATATGACAACATCGCTTTTGGTCTTCGCATCAGCAAGACTCCTGAGCATGAAATAAAGGAAAGAGTACAGAAGATGCTTTCCATGGTTAACCTCTCCGGTTACGAAAAGCGCGCTGTAGTAAGTCTTTCCGGTGGTGAACAGCAGCGAATCGCTATTGCGAGAGCTTTAGTCAATCATCCAAGAGTCCTTCTCCTCGACGAGCCTCTCGGTGCTCTCGACCTTAAGCTCCGTAAGGAAATGCAGACAGAGCTCAAGGCTATCCAGCAGGCTCTCGGCATCACGTTTATCTTCGTAACTCACGACCAGGAAGAAGCTCTCACAATGAGTGACACTGTCGTTGTTATGAAGGGCGGTAAAATCCAGCAGATCGGCACACCTATCGGCATCTATAACGAGCCTGTGAATGCCTTCGTTGCGGACTTTATCGGTGAAAGTAACATTATTGACGGTATTATGAACGAAGACTACGTATGTACATTCGGCGGCAAGACTTTCGACTGCACAGACTGCGGCTTTGCAAAAAACGAGCCTGTCGACGTTGTAATCCGTCCTGAAGATTTCAGAATGGTTATGCCTCGTGAAGAAATCATCTGCGGTATTGTTGAAAATATCGTATTCAAGGGTGTTCATTACGAAATGCACGTCAAGTCGGGCGATATCACATATCTCGTCCATTCGACTATTCCTGAGGTTGTCGGCACTTTCGTCGGCCTCGAAGTCGAGCCATTTGACATCCATATCATGAAGAAATCAAAACCGGAGGAAAACTAAATTGAAAAAGTTCCGTATTGCGGCGCTGCCTTTTGCCGTATACGCCGGCATATTTATCGTAGCACCGATCGTTCTTATCTTTATGTACTCCTTCCAGGGTGCAGGCGGGGACTTTACTTTAGAAAACTTCACACGTTTCTTCAATTTCTCCGATCCTACTTATCTGAAGGTTCTCTGGCGCTCGATTTATCTTGCAGCCATCAGTACAGTTATCTGCCTTCTTTTAGGCTATCCGATGGCCTACATCCTTTCCAGACTTCCTAACCGTGTACGCGGTATTCTGTCCTTCCTCTTCGTTCTGCCTATGTGGATGAACTTCCTCCTCAGAACTTACGCATGGATGACACTTCTGGAAAGAACAGGCATCATCAACACGTTCCTTACAAATCTCGGTCTTCCAACGTGGGACATCATGTATACACAGGGCGCTGTTATTCTCGGTAACGTCTATAACTTCCTGCCATTTATGATTCTCCCTATTTACAACGTTCTTGTAAAGATCGATAAAAGCGTTCTCGAAGCTTCGGCTGACCTGGGCGGCGACAGCGGCGTAACATTCCGCAAGGTTATCCTTCCGCTCAGTATCCCTGGCGTAATCTCCGGCATTTCCATGACATTTATGCCTGCGGTTACAACATTTGTTATCTCCAAGCTTCTCGGCGGCGGCCAGAATGCCCTCATCGGTGACCTTATCGAAAATCAGTTCAAGGTTACAGGCGACTGGGGCTTCGGCTCTGCAATGAGCGTTGTGCTTATGATTCTCATTCTCGGCGCAATGCAGATTATGCAGCGTTACGAGGACGAAAATGACGGCTCAGGAGGTGTTCTTCTCTAATGAAAAAGAAATTATCTCCTCTCTCCCTCATTTATTCACTCCTCATCTTCGTATTTCTCTACGCGCCTATCGCGGTGCTCATCATCTATTCCTTCAATGCCTCCAAGTCGAGAGGTACGTGGGGTGGATTCTCTCTCAAGTGGTATGCTGAGCTTTTCTCCAACAAGGATATCATGCAGGCGCTTATCACAACACTTTCCATCGCGGTAATCTCTGCTGTTGTTTCGGTTGTTATCGGTACAGCGGCTGCTGTCGGCATCTATTATTCCAGACGCCGTACAAAAGCGCTTCTCACAGGCATTTCCAACATTCCTATGATTAACGCCGATATCGTAACAGGTATCTCCCTTCTCCTCCTCTTCATCTTCCTGAAGCTGGATTTAGGGTACGTCACACTTCTGTTGTCCCATATCACCTTCAATATTCCATACGTAATATTGTCTGTTATGCCTAAGCTCCGTCAGCTCGACAAGAATGCTTTCGAAGCGGCTATCGACCTTGGTGCAACACCTTTGAGAGCTTTCTTCAGCGTTATCATCCCTGAAATCTCTCCTGGTATCGTGACGGGCGCAATCCTCGCGTTTACAATGTCCATCGACGACTTTGTAATTTCCTTCTTCACAACGGGCGGCGGTGTTTCCACACTTTCCATCGAAATCTACACAATGGCAAAGCGCGGTATCAAGCCTGAAATCAATGCCCTTTCGGCAATCATGTTCCTCGTTGTTATGACTTTGCTCCTTATCGTAAACATCCGTTCAAGCAAGGTTGAAAAGAAAAAGGAACGCTAAGCAACTTTTTATTCATCAAAATAAAGCGACCGCTGGCTTTTCTGGTGGTCGCTGAAATATTACAAAACTATTCTAAACTTACAAAGGAGAATTACTGAATTGAAAAAAATCTTTGCTCTTACACTCATCACTGCAATGCTTTTCTCTCTTGCAGGTTGTTCCTCGTCGGAAGACGTTCCGACTCTTACTGTTTACAACTGGGGCGATTATATTGGTGACGGTGTTATCGAACAGTTCGAAGAAGAATTCGGCTGTAAGGTAAACTATGAGATGTTTGACCAGAATGAAGATATGTACACAAAGATCACAAAGGCCGGCGGTGAATATGACGTTGTTATTCCTTCCGAATATATGATCGAAAGAATGATCAACGAAGGTCTTCTCGCTGAACTCAACCACGACAATATCCCTAACATGGAAAATCTCTCCCAGTACGTACTCGACAGAGATTTTGACCCGGGCAACAAGTATTCTGTTCCTTATATGTGGGGTACAGTTGGTATTGTTTACAACAAGACAATGGTTAACGGCGAAATCACAAGCTGGAATGACCTTTGGGATCCACAGTACGAAGGGCAGATTTTTATGATGAACAGCGTGCGTGACTCCATGGCTGTTGCGCTTATGACTCTCGGCCTCAATCCTAACACAAGAGAACAGGCTGATATCGAAGCTGCACAGGCTAAGCTCATCGAACAGAAGCCTCTCATCCTCGCTTACACAGGCGACGAAGTTAAGGACAAGATGATTGCAGGTGAAGCTGCTATGGCTGTTATCTACTCCGGTGACGCTGCTAACATCCTTATGGAAAACGAAGACCTCGTTTACGTTCTTCCTGAAGAAGGCACAAACCTCTGGTTTGACAATATGTGTATTCTCGAAAGCTCTGAACAGAAGGAGCTTGCTGAAAAGTTCATCAACTTCATGTGTGAAAAGGAAATCTGCGAAATCAACCGCGATTACATCTGCTACAACACACCACATCAGGAAGTATGGGATTCCCTCGATGAAGCTACACTCCACACATATCCAAGCGCTGATATTATCGAAAAGTGCTTCATTTACAAGGATTTAGGCGAAATGGCTAAGGTCTACGACGAAATGTGGACTAAGATCATGGTAAACTAATTCGGTATTTAAGTTATAGGAAAAGCCGTCCGTATGGGCGGCTTTTTTGTTTGTATACAGCGTGGTGTCTGCGACGCATTGATTAAACGGTACGTCGGGGGCGCCGTACCCTACAACCAGACCATAAAAATATAATCGTAGGGGCGGGTTTCCATGCCCGCCCATTCACTCTCCACTTGCATTTTTATTCTTGTGGGTGTATAATCTATACATAATAAAAATCATAGAAAGGCAGAATTATGAACAAGAAAAAAATGATGGCATTCTGGATTATCCTTGCCGCATTCTCGGCAGCAGCCAGCTTTGCCCATCCTGTAACCCCAACCCTCATCGTCGAAAGAAGCCTTGACAGCTCGATGTTCGGCGTGGCGCTTGCCGCTATGCAGACGTCCAACTTCCTCTTCTCTCCATTCTGGGGCAAACTTTGCAATTACATTCCAACAAGACGAATTATGCTCATCTGCGGCATCGGCTATGCTGTGGGACAGATGATTTTCGGCTCGGCTACAACTGAGGTTATGGTCGTTGCAGGCAGAATGTTTGCCGGCGTATTCACAGGCGGTATGTTTACATCCTTCTCCAACTACGTCATCAACACAACGACAGACACCTCCATCCGCGGCAAAAACCTCACCACAACAATGACTATCCGTAACGTCTGCGGTGCTGTCGGCTACTTTATCGGCGGTCTTATGGGCGTTGTTTCTGTAGAATTCGCATTCATCAGCCAGGTTATCGTCCTTGCCGGCACAGGTATTCTCTTCTTCACAATGTGCGAAGACGACACACCATACAAGCACAAGCCAACACGCGCCCTTTCCATCAAGGATGCCAACCCATTCTCGGCATTTATGGCGGCAAAGAGCTTTATGACACCGATGCTTCTTATGATTTTCGTCATCGTTGCCATCGCAAATATCGGCCAGAACTCCTTTGAGCAGTGCTTCAACTATTACATCAAGGACCAGTTCAATATGGGCTCGATGTACAACGGCACAATCAAGGCTGTAATCGCAATTTCCAGCCTTGTTATCAACGCAACGCTCACTCTCTGGATGCAGAAAAAGACCGACACCAACATCACCTTCCTGCCTCTTATGATGATGCAGACTGTCTTCCTCGGCATCGTGCTTTTCACAAACTCACTTGCAGTCATTATGGTGTGCGACGTATTGTTCTTCACTCTCAATGCGGCACGTATGCCAACACTCCAGAATCTTGTGGCAATGCGCTCGACTCCTGAAAACAGCAACACAATGATGGGTTTCTATCAGTCTATGCAGTCCCTCGGCGGCATCTTCGGCTCGCTTTTCGCAGGTCTTATCTATGATGCAAACCCAATGTACCCATTCATCCTTGCTTTCGCAGGCTTCGGCGTTGCGGTATTCCTCGGTATCATCTACGTTGTGAAATACAAGGCAGAAAAAGCTCAGCAGTAATTGAATAAACCAACAAAAACCGAGGTTCACCCCTCGGTTTTTTCTTGCAATAAACTCGCATGGTAGCTGCTTGCCGCTCCCGCTTCTTATATATTTCACAGATATCCTGCACTCTTTTTCTTGCAAATCAAATTCGGTAGTAGTATAATTTTATCATAGACAA
>JAFYNW010000173.1 GCA_017547995.1 Clostridia bacterium
GCATCCAAAGGAGCAGTTAATTCTGCTCCTTTTTCTTTTGCCTCCCACCCTCGTGAATATATTCTATAACAAAAAAGTGAAGTTTATCAGTGAAATATTTCCTGGAAAATTTCCGTTTTGTAGGGGACGGCGCCCTCGACGTCCCGAAAAGAACGTAGGGGAGTGTCTCCGTGCCCTCCCGCCTTAATCAATGCATCGCAGATACAACATTTTTCTTGGCTCCCTCTGACGAGGGAGCTGGCTTGCGTCAGCAAGACTGAGGGAGAGAAAAACATAACACAAAAAATCCATCCATCAATCACCCTCGCGCGTGCGCGCATATATCTTCTTTGCTTTATCTTTTTATATTATTTATTATATTATATATTTAGGGTGTCAAAAATGACACCTGGGAAGTCGCAAAAATGACACCCCGGAAGTGTCACCTGTGACACCAAGTTTGCAAATCTGACACTTGGGGAGTTTCAATTTGACACCTGCTGTATAAATTTGACACCATGTATTTGGTAGTTGTTATATTGCCAACTCTGCCATTCTGAGCCAAAGCAGAAGAATCCCCCACGGTTTGTACACCCCGTAGGGACCGACGCCCTCGGCGGTCCGCAAGAAAAGTAGGGTACGGCATTTATGACGTACCGCCCTGTTCAATGTGACTTGTCACACCACAACGTTGCCAAGGGCGACACTTCATAGCGAAGCTGCTTCATTTCTTAACGTGCGAAGCACACTTAATTTTGTGAAGCAAAACAAAAAGACCGCCCGTATGGGCGGTCATATTTATGATTGTCATTACTTGAGATTTTCAACCATTCTTATTGCGATAAGAATAGCCTGCTCACGTGTTGCCTGAGCATAACCGGCTGCCTGTTCAGCACTTGTTGTTGCCTTAGGCATGAACTTGCCTTCAGAGCCCTGAATAATCTTATTCGCTGCCATGAAGTATACGGAATCCTTAGCCCAGCCGGAGATTTTTGCATCGTCGGAGAATGGGGAAGGCTTTGTATACTCAAGAGTATATTCGCCATCCTTCGCGATTGTCCAGCCATTCATGGAAGTCTTCTTATAAACACGTGTCAGCATTGTAGCAGCCTGTTCACGGTTGAGCAAATCGTTAGGGGAGAAGGTTGTGCCGTCGCCGGTACCTGTTGTGATACCAAGCTCGTAAGCCTTGAGCACTTCCATATCAACAGTATCCTTGAAAGGATTGTTGCCGGAAGGATTCTTTGCCTTTACGCCTTCGATAGCTTCGTATGTCTTTACCGAAACGGCTGCAAACTCAGCACGTGTGATTGGCTTTGTAAGGTCTGCATCTTCGAGACAATCAGGGATAAGACCGAGAAGGTCAGCCTTTTCAAGCTCTGTGTTTGCCCATGTGCTGCCCGATGCAGGAACTCTTGCGTGCATAATTGCAACAGCATCGATGTCTGCGCCAGGATATGAGCCTCTTGCATATGTCTTAAGGTCTGTAAGACGTACATACTTGAACTTCGCGCCTTCCGCAACCTTGCCGTTGATGTCAACACCGCTGATAGCACCGTCTGCATCGCCTACATAAATCCAGTTTACAAGGTCTGCACTGACTTCAACCTTTGTTGCTTCAACATCGTTGCCCACTTCGAAAACATAGATATCCATGCCTTCACCATCTGTAATGAAGTAATTGAAATCAAGAACGATAGTGCCGCCTGCGCCAAGAGAAATGCCCTTGCCGTTGCTGTAATTACCTCTGTCAGGCGCGCCGAGGATTTCAGCAGGGTCTGTATCGAGAGGGTCATTTGTCCAAGGTGTACCATGGTTGAATTCCACTACTCTTACTGCACAGGAATCTGCACCGCCAGGAATAACAACCTCATTGCCGCGGGAATCCCTGAAGATAACATCCTCCAGCTTTTTGGCCGCCATCGTATTCATAGGAAGCACAGCCATGAGCATTACAATGGCAAGCAGTAAGGAAACAGTACGTTTTTTCATAGATAACATCTCCATTCTATAAAATATTTAATTTTTTACGTATTATCCTACAGCTTCAGCTCAAGCTCGTGAAGCACGAGATTCATCTTGAAGCCGTAGTGGCGAAGGAATGGGGGGACGCTGCCGCTCCCCGCAAATACGCCCCTGCCGAAGGCACGGGGAACACCCC
>JAFYNW010000174.1 GCA_017547995.1 Clostridia bacterium
TCCGTTACAGTTTACCACGAAAGCTCGAAAATTGCCGATTTGCTCTCTACCGCTCTGTTTTTATCCGACAAGGAAACAGGGCTCGAGTTGGCAGATAAGTTTGATGCCGAGGTTTTGTGGATTGACAAAAACGGCAGTATGGAATACACCGACGGCTTCCCGATTGTGGAGTAGATTTAATCGGGAGCGGCAAGCAGCTCCCCTACACGGATTGTGCAAATCGCGGGAGGTTCTTCGGCTTTGCCTCAGAATGACAGATAAATTTAAGAACGGTTATGGCGGGACGTCGAGGGCGCCATCCCCTACATTTTTTCAGTAAAAAACCACCCGTGTAGGGTGGCTTTTTTTATTAGTCAACTTTTCTGAACTTGCTTGATGGGACGCCGCAGAGTGGGCACTTTTCAGGTGGATTTTCACCTTCGTGTACGTAACCGCAGACCGAGCAGACCCACTTTGTATCGCTCTTTGGAGCTTCTTCAACAACCTCGTTGAACTCGTCGCTTTCGAGAAGCTTTTCGATTTCGAGAGCAACCTGCTCTGCCTTATTGAGGTCGAGCTGACCCATATCCTTGATTTCCATACCTGTCAGCTGACTGAACTTATCGAGGAGTGCTCTTTCTTCAGGGAAGAGAGTTTCGACTCTGAGCTGGCCGTTGACGAAGAACTTATTGAAGGTCTTGGATGGGTTATTGTCATAGATTTCCTGAGCAACGATTGGGAATTCCTTTTCGGAGAAAAGACCTTCGCCCACGAGGATGACGTTCTTTGTCTTGAGCTGGTCCTTCACTCTGCTGAGGTAAAGCTTAGTGAGCTGAGCTGTATAAGGGCCTCTGAAGTTGAAAACGAGAATCACTGTATTGATTTCTCTTAAGTCTTCTGCTTCAAAAGGAGTGTCGACGTTGATGCACTTGCAGTTAATTTTGTCTGCGATAGTCTGAGCAACCTTCTTTGCGCTGCCGTGGAATGTTTCATAAGTTACGATAGCCTTCTTCATAATACTTCCTCCTGTATATATCTTTAATGTATACTAATTTAATCTACGATTATAATATATCACAGACTTCCAGAATTTGCAAGAGTAATTTATACCAAAATTGTAGATTTTATTTTGTGCATTTTTTATATGAGGAGTGTGAGGCTGACGTATGCACAAAGATTGGTTGCGTCTCATCCACTGCATAGCAGTTCCCCTACGTTTTTCACAAATAATTTTTTCGGGAGCGGCAAGCAGCTCTCCCAGAATTTCTTCGGCGGGAGCAAGCCCCCGCCCTACACAGCTTGTGCAGATCGCAGGAGATTCTTCGTCTTCGACTCAGAATGACATACAGAATAGAGAGTGTTCGGAGCGTAGTTATAATAAAAAAGCCACCCTGTATAGAGTGGCTTTTGATATGTATCTTACTTGATTCTCTTGTCAACGTAAGTTCTGTGGAGCAATTCGTGAACCTTGCCCTTGAGAACACCTGAATAGAGACCTGCGAGTGTTGGGTTTTCTTCAGAGTGCTTGAGGATGCTCATCTTGTCTGCCTGATAGAGACCTTCACCGCGCTTCTTCTTCATAGCGAGTGTGCCGACAGGCTGACCTGCACCGGATACGCAACCGCCAGGACAAGCCATAACTTCAACGAAGTGATAGAAACGCTTGCCTTCCTGCATTTCCTTGATGAGCTTTTCAGCATTTGCAAGACCGGAAACAACAGCAATCCTGATGACTGTTTCGCCAACTTCAACCTCTGTTTCCTTGATACCTTCGAAGCCGCGGACACCCTTATATTCAAGGATGCGGAGAGCCGCATTGGACTTATCTTCAGAAACACGTCTGATAACAGCTTCTGTAACGCCGCCTGTTACGCCGAAGATAACGCCTGCGCCCGAGCCGATGCCGAATGGCTGATCGACAACCTGTGGGTCGAGCTCATTGAAGACGATACCTGCTTCCTTGATCATCTGACCAAGCTCCTGAGTTGTGAGAACGAAGTCTGTTGCAGGACCCTGTTCATCGTTGAACTCAGCGCGCTTTGCTTCGGATTTCTTGGCTGTACATGGCATAATAGCAACGGAGATAATCTTCTTGCCTGTATTCTTATACTGTTCCTTGAGAACTGCACCGAACATCTGCATTGGAGAACGGCATGTGGAGAGATGAGCGAGAAGCTCAGGATGCTTTTCTTCAGCATACTTTACCCATGCAGGGCAGCAGGATGTGAAGAGAGGAAGCTTTTCAGGATTTTCAAGGCGTGTGAGGAATTCGTTTGTTTCTTCGAGAACTGTAAGGTCAGCACCTGTGATTGTATCGAATACCTTGTTGAAGCCGAGACGTCTGAGGGCAGAAACAACCTTACCCATAACGTCTTCGCCGCCCTTCATGCCGAACATCTGGCCGATACCGACACGAACGGCAGGAGCAACCTGAACAACAACCTCGTTATTTGGGTCGGAGAGAGCATCCCAGACCGCTGCAACGTCATTCTTGATTGTGATAGCACCTGTTGGACATACAGCCGCACACTGACCGCAGCCTACGCAGCTTGTTGTGCTGATAGGTTCGCCGAATGCAGGTGTAACCTTCATCTTGGAGCCACGGCCTGCAAAGTCGATAGCGCCAACTGCCATAACTTCATCACATACGCGTACGCAGTCGCCGCAGAGGATACACTTACTCATATCTCTTGTGATGGATGCGGAGGAATCGTCGATTTCAGGCACTGTCTTGGAGTTTTCGAAGCGGACGTGGCTTACACCATAGCGACGTGCAAGCTCCTGAAGCTTACAAGTACCGTTCTGGTTACACGTTGTACAGTCACGGCAATGGGAAGAAAGAAGAAGCTCGAGAATCATCTTTCTGTACTTTCTTACCTTTGGTGTATTTGTCCAGATTTCCATACCATCGCGTGGCACGGAGGAGCAGGAAGCTTCGATGTCGCCCCATTTATTTTCAACTACGCACATACGGCAGGCGCCATAAGTGGAAAGCTCGGAGTGATAGCAGAACGTTGGAAGGTCGATACCGGCCTTGCGGATGACTTCCAGAATATTTTTTTCGTTTTCAATAAGGACGGGCATACCGTCAATCATCATTGTCTTTGGCTTAGCACACATATTCTTAAGCCTCCTTTATAGCCTTGAACGGACAGCCATCGAGACAAGCGCCGCACTTGATACACTTATTCTGATCGATAACAAATGGCTTCTTGATTTCGCCTGTGATAGCACCAACAGGACAGTTTCTTGCACACTTGGAACAGCCCTTACAGAGTTCTGGGTCGATGACAATCTTCTTGAGGGCTGTGCAGGTCTTTGTCTTGCAGACCTTGTCAACGATGTGTTCCATATATTCTTCGCGGAAGTTCTTGATTGTGGAGACAACAGGGAAAGCCGCTGTCTTGCCGAGACCGCAGAGAGCTGTGGAAGAAATTGTGTCAGCAAGCTCGAGGAGAAGATCGATATCTTCAGGAACGCCCTTGCCTGCTACGATACGTTCGAGGATTTCAAGCATACGCTTTGTGCCTTCGCGACATGGAACGCACTTACCGCATGATTCGTTCTGTGTGAAGTTCATGAAGAAGCGTGCAACTTCGACCATACAAGTGTCTTCGTCCATAACAACGAGACCGCCCGAGCCGATCATTGCGCCAACCTTCTTGAGAGAGTCGAAGTCGAGAGCGAGCTCAAGATTGTTTTCGATGAGACAGCCGCCGGATGGACCGCCAATCTGAACAGCCTTGAATTCCTTGCCGCCACGGATACCGCCGCCGATGTCATAGATAACCTCGCGGAGCTTTGTACCCATTGGGACTTCGATAAGACCTGTATTTACAACGTTACCTGTGAGAGCGAAGGCCTTTGTACCAGGGCTCTTTTCAGGGCCGATGGACTTATACCAGTTTGCGCCCTTTACGATGATAGGAGCAACGTTTGCGTAAGTTTCAACGTTATTGAGAACAGTAGGCTTTGCGAAGAGGCCCTTTTCAACTGTTCTTGGTGGCTTTACACGTGGCATACCTCTCTGGCCTTCGATGGATGCTGTAAGAGCAGAGCCTTCGCCGCATACGAATGCGCCTGCACCTCTGTTGATGTGCATATCGAAGGAGAAGTCTGTGCCGAGAATGTTCTTGCCGAGGATACCTGCTTCGTACATCTGGTCGATAGCCGCTCTCAGTCTTTCGATAGCGAGTGGATATTCAGCACGTACGTAGATATAGCCTTCCTGAGCACCGCAGGCAATACCTGCAATCATCATGCCTTCAAGCATTCTGTGAGGGTCGCCTTCCATGATGGAACGGTCCATAAACGCACCCGGGTCACCTTCGTCACCGTTACATACGATGTACTTTGTGCCTTCAGGCTGATTATATACCTGACGCCACTTCTTGCCTGTAGGGAAGCCACCGCCGCCACGGCCGCGGAGGTTGGAAAGCTCGATTTCCTGGATGATTTCTTCTCTTGTCATATCAAAGAGTGCCTTTTCGAGAGCCTTATAGCCGCCCGCTGCAAAATACTCGTTGATAGAAGTTGCGTCGATATGACCGCAATGTTCAAGAGCAAGACGTGTCTGCTTCTTATAGAATGGAATTTCTTCCTGTTCCTTATAGAGCACGCCGTTCTGTCTATAGCCGAGGCGTTCGATGTATTCGCCGCCGATAATTGTCTTTTCTACGATTTCTTCGCAGTCCTCAGCCTTTACCTTAACGTAAAGCCAGCCGTGAGGCTCGATGCGGACAAGTGGGCCCATTTCACAGAAGCCGTGACAACCACTCTTCTTGAGGCCTACAACGTCGCCGTGAGGGTCTTTTTCAAGCTCGACAGAGCAGTTTACGCCCTTTTCGTCCATGATGCGCTTGAGCTCAGCATAGATGTTGAGTGCACCGCCTGCCATACAGCCTGTACCGCAGCAAACGAGAATCTTTCTCTCGTGACCTGCAGCTGCTTCATATATTCTTCTGATGTCGATAAGATCCTGTCTGTTTTTAAGCATTTTCTTCACCTCTCAGCTGGTCGATGATAGCCTGAGCCTTTTCAACAGTCATTGTAGGATGAACGTGGTCGTTTACAACGATAGCCGGTGCAAGACCGCAAGCGCCAAGACAAGATACTGTTTCCACGGTGAACAGACCGTCGTCTGACGTGTGCTTTGTGCCGGAAAGACCAAGTTCCTTTCTGAAATGTTCAAGGATAGGCACGGACTTACGTACGTGACATGCTGTACCGTCGCAAATCTTGATGACGTACTTACCCTTTGGCTCAAGGGAGAAGTTTTCATAGAACGTTGCAACGGAATAGAGCTTTGCACAGCTTATACCAAGCTTGTCTGCGACATACTGGAAGGATTCCTTTGGAATATAGCGATATTCTTCCTGGATATCCTGCAGAATCGCAATAGTCTTAGCCTGAGAGTAATCATTCTGCTCGAGAATTTTGTCGATAACGCCAAAGTCTACTGTATTCATAATACCTCCGCCATTCGTTAGTTTTTTATCATAACCTTATTCTATTATACACCTTTTGTAATTCAATTTCAAGTAAATTTCTGCAATTTATTATTATTTTTTATATTTTTATAGATTTTTTCAATAAACAACAATTGCATATTTCTTTATAACTTTTTACTTGCTTAAATCGTGGTTTTCGTGTTACAATTATGATATAGTATTTTTCTGCAAAAAAGGGGGGACAGATATGAAATTGCACGAAAACAAACACATCAGCTTTTTCATTCTGGTTGGCTACGCTCTCGTGGCATATTTCGGCGCAAGGTTTTTCTTCAATACGATTTTTCCGTGGACCGTGCCGTTTATAATTTCGGTTATCATGACGGCCATTATCGAAAAGCCTGTAAGTCAGCTTGAAAAGAAGAAGGTGCCGCGCAAGGTTGCCGCTCTTGTCTGTACCCTGCTTTATATCACCCTTTTCGGCACGGCTATCTACCTTCTCGTTGCGCTTTGCATTTCAGAAGGCAAGAATCTCATCGCCGCTCTGCCCGGCTTTCTCGCTTCCCTGCCTGAGCGCTTCAGCGATACCATGGCTCAGCTTGACGGGATTTTCGAGCGTCTGCCTCTTGAAAAAATCGGCATTCAGGAGACAAGCGTCAGCGACCTGCTTTCCTCGGTTTCCCTGCCTAATTTCTCGGCAAGCTCCATCGTCAGCCCGCTTTTCAAAATGGCCGTTTCCCTGCCGACTGTAATTTTATCCACAGTTTTCATTTTTGTTTCAACCTATTTTATGACGAGCGAACGCAGAGTCATCGTGCGATTCATCAAAAAACAGCTTCCGCCTAAAATGCTGGAGGTGCTTTTTGAAATCAGACGATTCCTCGTTTCGTCGGTGCTTAAATGGATTAAGGCTCAGTCGATTATCATCTGCATCACCTTCTGCGAGCTGCTCATCAGCTTCAACGTGCAGAAGCTGCCGTACGCATTTTTGCTTGCAATGTGCATCGCAATCATCGACGCTCTGCCGATTCTCGGTGTGGGCACAGTGCTCATTCCGTGGTCGCTTGTCTGCCTTGTGACCGGGGATTATTTCCACGCTGTCGGCATGATTGCCACATACGGCGTGGTGCTCGTCATCCGCAATGCAGTCGAGCCGAAAATCGTCGGTATGCACATCGGGCTTCATCCTTTCGTCAGCCTGCTTTCCATCTATTTCGGCTACCGCATCGCAGGCTTCGGCGGTATGTTCCTCGTTCCTGTTGTGGTGCTTCTCCTCTGCAAGCTGCAGGAGCTCGACGTAATCAGATTCTACAAAGAATAATTTTTGATATGTAAAAGACCACCCGAAAGGATGGTCTTTTTATTTGCTGTTTTTCAGCCGTACAGCCTCGATGAGAGGCAGGATAACGCAAGGCAGGATGAGATAGTACCGATAGCTTTCCAGCCATATAAATGCGTCTGCTATGCCGCTGAAAAGAATCTGTGAAAGGTTGAAAATAACAAGGGTCACAATGCCGTAGCCTATGGACTTCCCCGTCAGGCTTTCGGTTGTCATTTTTACATATTCTTCCAGTATGCATATTTTCATAAGCTTGCACAGAATGAAAACTATCGAGATTAAAACTTCCATTCTCTGGAAAAACTTACCCAGGGTTATGATGCTTGCGACAGTATATGACGGGAAGTACAATGAGCCGACGAAGGGGTATCCAAGCACTGCAAGATTACGGATAAAAATCATTGTAACAAAGGCTGTGACGAAGATTGTACCCCATATTATCCCACTCTTTCCATTTCCATTTTCTACCATTTGCGAAAGCAACATCACCGCCGTAAACCCTTCGGCAAAATAGAAAGCGAATGAGGTAAACGTGCCGTTAAGCAAGGGGGCAATGCCGTCCTGCAGAATGGGCAACAGTGCCGTAAAATCCGCCTGCTCAAGTGAGCCGAGAGATGCTATGGTTATGAGGATTATGACAACGGGAAATATCAGCTCACCGAGCCTTGTCAGCACAGTCATTCCGCCACGGCACATCGTATAGACCGTCAGAGCGATGAAGGAGGCGATGATGATATCAGGCGTTGCAACCAGCGTCATCTGGGAGATGAAGGTTGTGAAAAGGCTGAGGGAAATGGCGGCGGCA
>JAFYNW010000175.1 GCA_017547995.1 Clostridia bacterium
CATCTTTATACCCAAGTTTACCTGCATCCGCTGCATGCTTCAAATCATCTCTTACCTCCATAAGGATTCTTCCCAGGTAATTTTTGCCATTCCAGCAGCTTGGATCGAAGCGTTCAGCATCATTAATCGAAACCCCAATACCCCATTTTTTATCATTTTCAGAGCATTCTGCAAGTATCTTATTTTCTGTGGACAACAACTTTTCCAGGATATCCTTGTTCTGCTCAAACTTTGCACGGACGCCTCTTTTCACAATAGCATAGCAAGTCTCATCCCATATTTTAGAATTAAATTCCGGAAAACGTGTCCGACCAAGCTTTTTAATTTTCGCTACGTCGTTTGAATCCATAATAGCCTGTCCAAGACTGTACTGTCCAAACATCATAACCTTATGATACATCATGAATTGCTCAACAGATGAAAATCGCTTACCAGCATACTCAAACTCAGCACGGTACCAGTTGCTGAAATATCCATATTCATCATATTCGTGATAAAAACCAATGATATTCACATCTTTAACGTCATTTATATCCATATTCTTATTCCCCTTTGCTTTTAATTCATACAGCAAGCATTTTTGCAGTAAACTTTCAGGTTATTCACCCTATATGTAATATATTTTTCAAACTCAATCATGCTACTGTAGCGCAATTTTTCTTGCGCAAAAAGCCCCGGTATATGACGGGGCTTTTCTTTTATGCAGCTATGTTTACGCTGCCGTGGATTACGTTAATCATATTTATTACGCGCATCAGATTTTCACCAAACAGGGTAATCACGTCATAATTATCAAACGGAGCCTTTTCAATCAGGTCTTCCCTGCTGATATCACCGTTTTCACGGACGTAATTTATTATTGCCTTGACGAATTCCTGCTGCTGCGCCGTAAGCACGTTATCACTGAGGAAGGCACCAAACTTTTCGTTGATTACCTCCTGACTTACGCCTACAAGACTACGGATGAATACGGCAAGATTATCAATATCTGTCGCTTCCTCGTACTCCTTCTTGGTACCAAGGTCTTCCCACAAAATCTTTTCCAGCGATTTCAGATCATCGGCATTTATCGGCTCGAGAGCCTTGATTTTACGAATAACCTCGTGGTCGGTATGCTCTGCAAGGTAATCAATAACCTTTTCGCGATAGGTGCGGATGTCGATAATCTGTCCGTTGGCATCATAGTCAGTTGCTTCCGTTTCATCCTCGATATCAATAGCCGCAGGCACGCTATGGCCATCACCAAGCAGATTCATCAGCTCTCTGACCTCTTCGCGGAGCATTTCCAGCTTTTCCACAGTAGGATTCATCCAGAACTGATCACTGCACAGAGTTTTCAAATGGTCAGCCTTGGCAAAAACCTGCGGCACGGATGCCTTTTCCTCCAGCAGATATTTCGCCACCTCGCGGATATTCTTTACGTCTCGCGCCGCACCCTTAACGCTGCCCTTATCAAGCAACGCCAGCTCGACGTCGAGCATACGGATATCGAAGGCCACAGCTAAATCTCTGCCCTTGAATCCGCTGTCCAGAAGCGGAGTTATATGCAGCTTTATTTCCTTCACCATCAAAGGCGAAAGCGCCTGCCAGGTTTCAAAATCGCAATATTTATCCACGTACTGCATCTCAGCGCGCACCTGAATGCGATTGCTGTGCCCTTTTACCTTATGCACTTCATCAAAGAGCATATTTTTCAGCTTTACGTAATAATTTCTCGCGAAATCATCCTCCTGATACTCGATTTTCTGCAGTTCATGCAAAATATCAAGACGGATTTCAAACAATCTCTGCGACAGCGAGAGCACCTTCTTTGACGATGCCCCTTCAGGATTCTGGCCGAAATATTCAAAATTGCCACAGTAATCGAAAATCACAAAATGAGTCTTATGCTTGCCGTAGCCAAAAAGATTTTCGCAAAGTCTTGTGCCTCGGCCAATCATCTGCACAAACTTAATCTTCGATTTTACCGGCTTGAAGAACACAAGATTCACAACGGCAGGCACGTCAACGCCTGTATCAAGCATATCGACCGACACGGCAATGCGGAAATCGTCGTCGGTGTCAAACTTCTTTATAAGGTCGTCGGCAGCCTTGACGGTGTTATCAATAAGCTGACAATATTTTTCCCCGTGGTCGGGATAAAGCTCATAGAAGCACTCGACAATCATCTGCGCGTGCAGGTGATTATAGGCAAAAACTATCGACTTGCCCAGTTTCTCGCCGCCATTCACCCTGATGCCATACTGCATCAGCTCCTCGACGATACGCCGGCAGGTGTCCTTGTTATAAATCAGCCTGAACAATTCCTTCTCGGAAATCGTAAAATCAGGTGTAGGCGGTGGTGTGCCGTCGAAATAATAAGTCTCAAGCGTCTTTCTGTCTTTCGCGCTCAGCTCATTATACGGAATGCCGTGGCTCATAATTTTAGTCGTACGGCTGAATGACTTGTAATTTACAAGATACTTCTCCTTAACAGCCTCTTCGATGGTGTAATCGAAGTCCGGCACGCCCGATTCACAGCCGAAAATGCTGTAAGTATTGGCATCGACCTCGCTCTTCGGCGTAGCGGTCAGCCCCACAAGCAGGCTGTCGAAATATCTGAAAATCGCACCGTATTTATTGAAAATCGAGCGGTGCGCTTCATCGATGATGATAAGGTCAAAACGGCCGCTGCCAAAGCGCTTGTCCTCCGAATCGATATAATTTATCATGGTCTGATAAGTGGAGAACATCAGGCGGGCGTTATATTCCTTCTCGCCTGCTGAAAGCTCGCAGATACTCATATCCTTCATAATATTGCCGAAAGCACGCTTTGCCTGATTTACAAGCGAAGTTCTGTCGGCGAGGAAAAGGACGTTTTTCACCCAGTTATTTCTCAGCAGAATATCCACAAGCCCGATGGAAACTCTCGTTTTGCCCGTGCCTGTCGCCATAACAATAAGCCCACGGCGGTGCTTCTTATTGAATCGTTCACAGATATTCGTAATAGCCATCTTCTGATAATGACGTCCCGCGATACTTTCATTTATATTCAGGTCTGTGATGTCACCGCGGTTTCTGCGCTGCATCATAAGCTCAAGCTCATCGAGGGTATGGAAAGCCATAACCTCTCTGTCAGGATAAAGCCCATCGATTACCTTTGTCACGTAGCCGTTTGTATAATACAAAACAGGGCGGTAGCCGTATACCTTTTCCATACAGTCGGCATAGAGCATAACCTGATGACGTCCTGTTTCAGGGGCAACGCTTGTCTTTTTCGCCTCAACGATGGCAAGCGGACGGCCGTCTCTGCCATAGAGCACGTAATCGCAGAAGCCTGTGCCCGTCTGATTCGGCATACCATTCACTTTGATTTCAATGCCTGCCTTGCCTGCGATAGCCAGGTCTTCTGTTTCCAGAACTTCCCAGCCTGCCTCCTTGAGATAAAGGTCTATGTAAAGCTTGCGCGTTGTGGCTTCGCTCATATAAGGCGGCTTTGCGTGCTTATGCGCCTCACCCTTTTCAAGGTCGGAAAGCATACCGAGAAAATACGTAATATTATCAAAGGAGAGAGACGCTTCCGTACGCTTGATTTTCTTATCGTGGATGGCATTCATGCCGAGAATACGGACGTAATGGAGGGAGCTGACTATATCGGCATCCTTGACGAAATCCTTCACTGTATCACTGTCAACCAGCTCGAGAAGCGAAGCTGTTTCAGGGGCTTTCACACCATTCTTCTCATAAAGGAAAGCAATGGCATTTTCAAGCACAGCACGGCAGACCTTCGCCTTCTGCGAAGAATCCTTCGTATCTGTAACAGCCATAAGCTGATTTTTCAAAGAATCAATAGTGAGCATCACGTCACCTCCTTGGTTTCTTCTAAATATTTTTGAAGTACTTTTTGCGTTTTACATTTATAAGTTTTTCCAGCAGTATCACATACGCAAAATGTAAGTTTCTTATTGTGCAGCAATCCTTTTTCATTTTGTATAAGATCTAAAAACTTTTTCCTATCCCAAGGAATAAAAACCGATTCTTCAATATCAACTTCAACAGGCCAGCTTAATGGATTAACCGGAGTGGCTTCTGGTGCAATTACTGCTCGAACATCATTAGGCAGTTCGAGCCAAAAACTCTTGATAATGATTTTTCTATTACCAGTATTAGCAAAATTTACTCCAACATATGTTTTTTCAGG
>JAFYNW010000176.1 GCA_017547995.1 Clostridia bacterium
CTCGATAAACTCAAACTTGCCAACCTCCACAGAAGGCTCACCGAAGCGGTCGTATGAAAAGCTCATATCCGAATTGAAATAAAAACGCTTGTTCATATCAACGGCATCCCAATTCTCGTAAACCTTGTACTGCGGCACAAAGCTGTTGCCGAAAGGGAAAGGCACGTCAAGGCCGTAAGTATCGCGCCAACGGAGATAATTGCCATCGAAATAGTATTCCATCTTCCACTTTTTCTGCGCAAAACCATCAGCATCAAAATAGGTCAGAATACTGCAGTAGTCATCCTCGCCTGCGTGAAGCGGATTGAACGAATAGCCGCTGTTATACCAATAATGAAGCTGATAATATGAGCCGTCGGTCATCTTGATAATGACAACGTCATCATCGTCACTCACAACGCCTTCGTAAGTGCCCGAATAAAAGCGTCCCTTGTCATTGTTGTTAATGGTGAAAACAAGAGCATTCGCGGCATTTTCCGAAAGCTTTGCATCTCTGCGATACACACCTTCGACCATATCCGAATCTATGTTTTCCTTCGGGTTAAGAATACATACAAGCGCGATAAGGATTACGATGATTATAGTAAATATAGTAACATTTTTCGGCTGTTTTTTCAACAAAATAATATTTTTAATTCGCTTTTTCGTGTCGCCCTCGCCAAAAGCAAGAGGAGCAAGAGCCAGAAGCCTATGCCTGATGGCAAAATTGAGCAGCGACTGGGAATAATCTGCATAAATATCCCCGCCGTGTGCTTTGAGCACAGCCTCGTCACAAGCCATCTCCATGTCCTCGCAAAGCATCTTATAGGCAAGCCACACAAGCGGATTAAACCAATGCACCGCAAGGGAGGCAAAGCCAATAATCTTGATAATATGGTCAAGGCGATTTATATGTGTCTGCTCATGCAATATTATGTACTCCTGCTCGCTCTCGTTAAGAAAGTCAGGCAGATATATTTTCGGCCTTATAATCCCAAGCACAAAAGGCGAAGGAATATTGTTGGCGATATAAATATTGTTGCGGTAATGGAGAGCGCCGGACACCATACTGTGTACCTTTTTCAGCGAAACAAGACTGTAAACCGCCATAATTGCCATGCCGAAAGGCCATAAACAGCCAAGCAGAAGCTCCCACACCTGATGATGAAATACAGGCGCGGTGTAGAGATTCGGATGACGCACCTTCACAGTTATCATATCAAGTCCGCCGTTGAGCGCATCGCCTACAGCCTCATAAGCCGATTCCATAGCGGACGGCAAAGTAACGTCATCGGCAAAAACGGGGGCAGAGTTGGAGAATATCCCGTCAAAATAAGCAGGAATCACGCTCAGTGAGCTTTCTATATTGAATGGACACAAAAGCCTGAGAATGACCACCATCCACAATATAACCATAAGTTTACGCGGCATATTTTTGAGCAAAACCCTGGCAATAAGCACGAAAAGTATGGCAATCGAGCCCATAAGGCTCATGTCGAGCACACGATAAAATAAAGTCATCATATTATTTCACCCTGCTTTCATCAATCAGCTTTTGCAGCTCGTCAATCTCCTCATCACTAAGTTTCTTATTTGAAGCAAACGAAGCAATAAAAGCAGGCAGTGAGCCGTGGAAAAGCTCCTTTACAAAATTATTGCTTTGCACGGAATAATACTCATCACGTGAAATCAGGGAAGACACAACACCGCCTTCGTTTTTGAAAATACCACGCTCACAGAGTTTTTTAAGCACAGTATAAGTTGTTGATTTCTTCCAGCTAAGCTGATTTTCGCACAATTTCACAAGCTCACCCGATGCAATCGGCTGATTATCCCATATAATATCGGCAAATCTAGACTCGACAGCGCCGAGCTTTGTATCTTTCATAACAGCACCTCCTTGGTCTATAGGTTATAGACTATATTTTCAGTCTATACTGAATAGACCGATTTGTCAAGCCTCTTTCACACAAAAATAAAAATATGCATAGGATGACCTTGAGGAGGTGTGAGCGTATGAGCGCAGACATTGTTGTGTGTCAGAATATATTTATGAAATATCAGTCGAAGGATGGCGAGGTTGAAGCATTGCGTGATATATCCTTCAGCATTTCGCCTGGTGAGTTTGTCAGCATCATAGGTCCGTCGGGATGCGGCAAATCAACCTTGCTTTCGATAATCGCAGGACTTATAAAGCCCACGGCGGGCAAGGTTTATATAAACGGTGTGGATATAGGGAAAAACAAGGTCAATATCGGCTATATGCCGCAGAAAGACAGTCTTCTGCCATTCCGTACCATAAGAGAAAACGTCTTTCTCGGCCTTGAAATACAGGGTAAAAAGACGAAGGAAAATATGCAGTATGGCGAGGAATTGCTGAAAACCTACGGTCTCGGTGAATTTATGAATAAATATCCGTCACAGCTTTCTGGCGGTATGCGTCAGCGTGCAGCATTGATAAGGACACTTGTCATCCGTCCCGAAATCCTTCTGCTTGATGAAGCCTTTTCTGCCCTCGACTATCAGACAAGGCTTGCCGTTGCCAACGATATCCATTCCATTATCAAAAAAGAAGGCAAAACAG
>JAFYNW010000177.1 GCA_017547995.1 Clostridia bacterium
AGCATACTGCCCGTGCAGACGTGCTGATTAAATCTCGAATCGCGGAGGATAATCGGCCTCATAATGCCGGGATAACGGGTGTTCATCTCACGCTGAATCGTGCCGTGGAAGGCGAGATTTTCCCGCCATTTTTCGTGGCTCAGCCCACCGCCCGACGTACCCGTCACAAACATCAGCTGAGCGGCGCTCCGCCCGTCAATATCGGCAGTCACCTTGTACTTCGTGCCGTCCTTGGCAATCATGGCATCGCGGTGAATATCAATTACAACCTTGATGGAGGGATGCTCCTTAAAAGCCGCCGTGATGGCCTCCAGCGACCGACTGTACGAGCCGCTGTAGCTTGGACTGTCGAAAATATCGCGGACGTGAAGGGTGTCTATGCCCTTAGTTTCAAGAATCTTCTCGAGCTCATCACCAATCCGCACCACGTTGAAACTGGTATCCAGAGTGCGGTCATTTTCGGTGTACTCA
Organism: Clostridia bacterium; assembly: GCA_017547995.1. Taxonomy (GTDB): domain Bacteria; phylum Bacillota; class Clostridia; order Oscillospirales; family Butyricicoccaceae; genus SIG471. The sequence continues at coordinate 472 of JAFYNW010000177.1, forward strand.
AACTGATAGGCAGGGGAGGGGGTGTAGCTTTCGCTGCCGTGGGTGTGGACGATAAGCACCTGCACGCCCTTTTCGGTCAACGTCACAGGCGCGTAATTTTTCAGCAAATCGGTCATATTTATGTCAAAATCGGTGAGATTCTGTATGAAAACCTCAGCAGATGCCTCGCTTTCGGCAACAATTTCCTTGATTACAGCCTTCTGAGCCATAGTTTCGCTTGGCAAACCCGTCTCGGCAATATCACGCACAAGGTCAGGCGCATTGGGAAAAAGTGTGGCAGACGTATCGTCTGACAAAACAACCTCATCGGGCATCATCCTCAGCGCCGCAAGGCAAATGGCAAAAATCATAAGCGAGGTCAGCGGAATGAGCCGCCATCGGCTGCGCGTTTTACGTCTTCTCCTCATATTAAACCTCCTTTTCATCGGTCAATTATATGAGAGGCAGAGCGGAATTATGCCTGCCGTGCATAACCATTTTCAAGGTCATATCGGGCGCGAAAAAAATATTGAAAATAAGTGCAAAACATACAAAAAAGGTCTTGACAGATTAGGCATTTTAGACTATAATCTTATAGGTTAGTGCGTTACGGGAAATATAACCCTGCCGTGTTAAAGGGGTATTGCCCTCCTGTAATGTCTCCGCGGCATCCATAGTGAGATGATTTTTTACGTATGTGAAAAAAATCGAAAAATATGTAAAAAAGGTCTTGCTTTTTTAGAGAAAAAATGATAGAATAATTTGTAGTGAAAAAAAGTCCAAAAGGAGGATCTAGCTTTGCCAAACATTAAGTCCGCTAAGAAGCGTGTTCTCGTTTCTGAAGTAAGAAATGCAAGAAACCGTGCAATCAAGACAGCTGTTAAGACACAGGTTAAGAAGTTTGATGCTGCTATCGAAGCAGGTACAAACGTAGAAGCAGCTTACAAGGCAGTTGTTGCAACAGTTGATAAGGCTGCTGCTAAGGGCGTTATGCACAAGAACACTGCTGCAAGACGTAAGAGCGCACTTGCTCGCAAGATGAACGCAGCTAAGTAATTATCCCTTAAATAATAAAGACCACAAGTATTTGTGGTCTTTTTTGCTGTCACAAAATCGTAGGGGACGACCATTGGTCGTTTGCAAATGTAGGGGACGGCGCCCTCGACGTCCCACTTATTGAATATGTGACTTGTCACACCATAACGTTGCCGACGGCAACACTTCATGGCGTAAGCCGCTTCACATCTTCACTTGCGAAGCAAACTTCATTTTTAAGTAGGGGCTCTGCTTGCTGC
>JAFYNW010000178.1 GCA_017547995.1 Clostridia bacterium
CAGACATTCCAATCCGTCACTTCCGTCCTACACACTGCGGCAATCTCCTTGAAGATGCTATCAAGTTTGCAAAGATGGGCGGTAACATCGACTTTACAACAGGTCCTAAGGAAGTTGAAAGAGCAAAGATGCTCATGCAAGTTATGGAGCAGGTTGACCCTGAGCTCGTAACAATCAGCTCTGACTCCAACGGCAGTATGCCAATCTGGGGTCCTAACAACGAACTTGTTGGCATGGGCACAGGTAAAATTGAAACACTTTACGCTACAATAAAGGCTCTCGTTCTCGAATGTGGTATGCCGCTTGAAAATGCAATCAAGCTTGTCACATCCAACGTAGCGAAGGGCATTGACCAGTATCCTCGCAAGGGTGCAATCCAGGTCGGCTCCGATGCCGATATCGTATTCCTCGGTGAAGGTATGGCAATCGATACAGTAATTGCACGCGGTCAGGTAATGGTCGAAAACGGCGAAAATATTGTAATGGGTTATTACGGAAAGTAGGTATAAATTATGCGTCTTGAAAAAATGAGCTGGAAGCAGGCAGAAAACTATTTTAAGGTTAAGGATATCGCAGTTATCCCAGTCGGCTCCATTGAAAATCACGGTTCACATATGTGCCTTGGCGTTGACTATATCGTGCCAAGTTACATCGCAAATACAATTGACGAAAAGCTCGACGTTCTCATCTGCCCAGCAGTGCCATACGGCGTAGCAGACGGTCATTACGGCTTCCCGGGCACAATTTCCATCGGTCTTGAAGGCCTCACAAACGTTATGGAAAGCATCTGTAACGCGCTTTACAACGATGGTATCAGAAAGTTCGTATTCCTCAACGGCCACGGCGGCAACGACCCTGCTCTTTCTGAAGTAGGCATCCGCCTCAATAAGAAGGGTGCTATTTCCTGCATCCTCAACTGGTGGCAGCTTGCAGGCGAGCTCGACATCGCATGGAAGGGCGGTCACGCATCCGGTCAGGAAACAGCAGCAATGCTTGCTATCGACCCAAGCTGTGTACACATGGAAGACTATGAGCCACAGGAACAGCATATGCTCACACCTAATATGAAGTATATCGCTCTCGGCAGCATTGAATTCAAGGGCTGTCACGTGCCTGTAAGAAATCATACAATCAATATGTCCAAGACAGGCTGGTATGCAAACGGCAGACCAAAGGATGACCCTAACTACTCAAGCGCAGACTGGGGCAAGCCTATGCTCGAAGCAGTAACAGAATTTATCTGCGACTTTATCAAGGAATTCGATACAATCAAGTGTGAAAGATAGGAGAATAATTATGAGCTACACATTGGCAAACGTACCTGCAACTATCTGCAAGGCAATGAACATTCCACTTATGGAAGGCGCTGAAACTCAGCCAATCAACGAAGTTATCGACCTTCTCAAGGGCGAAACAGTTGAAAGATGCCTTTTCTTCTCTCCGGACGCAGTGGGTGCATGGATTTTTGATAAATACCCACAGTACACAGAAAAGCTTATGGACGTATACGCTCTCAAGCAGCCACTTTCTTCCGTAATGCCATCTGTAACACCTGTTTGCTATGCTACTATGATTGCAGGTGTAATGCCTGAAGTACACGGCATCCAGAAGTATGAAAAGTACCCAATCACAGTTGAAACAATCTTCCATGCCCTCAAGGCAGCAGGCAAGAAGGGCTGCATCATCGCAAAGACAGACAGCAGCTGTGAAATCATCTTCAGAAATGCCCCATGTGACGTTATCGAAACAGAAAGTGATAAGGACGCGCATCAGAAGGCTCTCGAAATCATCGAAAAGGACGAATATGATTTCATCCTCGTTTACGAATGTGAATACGATGATAATATGCATGCAACACAGCCTGAAACAGATTTCGCTCTCGGCGCTCTCAAGTACAATGCAGAATCTGCTATCGAGCTCATTGCAGCGGCAAAGAAGAAGTGGGAAGGCAAGAAGGCTCTCATCACATTCTCTCCTGACCATGGTATCCACACAGACCCTGTAACAAAACTCGGCACACACGGCACATCCCTCGACGAAGACCTTAAGATTTATCATCTCTTCGGTGTTCTTTAATTGGGAAGGTTTATCTCTGGTAAAATAAGAGGCCGGAATTATATTAAACACACAATCAATCTTACGCAAAGTCCGGCCGTATAGCTGGGCTTTGCGCGTTTTTAAGGAGGAATATCCTATGTTTGAACATGGTTACGAGGCTGTCAAGCACATGACAGACAGACGTTCTATCAGAAACTTTATCGATAAAAAAATCCCTGACGAAGACCTCAGACTCATTCTTGAAGCAGGTCTCAAGGCGGCAACAGGCGGCAATCTTCAGCCATATTCCATCATCGTTGAAAGAGATAAGGAAAAGAATAAGGCTCTTTCCAAAATGTGCGGCGGTCAGCCATTTATCGAACACGCAGATACAAATCTCATCTTTGTATTCGACTGGTATAAGTATGATATCTATGCAAAGCAGAAGAATGCCCCGTTCAACAACAGAAAGATTTATATGCACTTCCTCATCGCTATCGAGGACGTAATGTGTGCTGCGCAGACAATCGAAACAGCAGCTCATATGCTGGGCATCGGCTCCTGCTACGTAGGCTCTTCCAACAGCTGCGGCAAGGAAATCATCGAAGCTTACGATATGCCTAAGCTCACATATCCTGTTGTCATCCTTTCTCTCGGTTATGCAGCAGAAAAGCTTCCGCCAAAGGCACCAAAGATGCCATACGATATGATGGTGTTTGAAGGTAAGTACAGACAGTTTACAGAAGAAGAAATCTACGAAGGCTTTGAAGCGAAGTATGCAGGCAGAATCCTTGAGCTTCCAAAGAAGGAAGAGTTTATGGAAGAACGTCTTGCTCAGTTCAGAAGCGCCCTTATGACAACTTACGATGAAGCTAAGGTTGATGAAATTGTTGAACAGGCACGTAAGGATGGCTTTATCAATGAAACACAGCGCAGATTCGGCCTCCATTACAGAGCTGACGTTATGTACACAGGCGGCAAGGAAATCATAAAGATGATGAAGGACCAGGGCCTTGAAAACTTTATGGCTGCAGGCGAAATCTATAACGAAGATAAGTAGGCTTCAGGAGGAAAGATGAAAGTAAAGTTTGGTCTTATACAGCTTGCTGTATCTGCTGATAAAGCGGCAAATATCGAAAGAGCAAGAAATGCGATTGAGCAGGTGAAGGATGCCGACGTTATTGTGCTTCCTGAAATCTGGAACAGTCCTTATGACAATAAATGCTTCCGCGAATACGGCGAACCATTTGGCGGTGAAAGTACGAAAATGCTTGCTGAAATGGCAAAGAAACTTGGTAAATATATCGTAGGCGGCTCAATTCCTGAGCTTGACGGTGATAAGGTATATAATACTTCCTTTGTTTTTGACAGAAACGGCGAAATGATTGCACGCCACAGAAAGATGCACCTCTTTGACATCAACGTCAAGGGAGGACAGAGTTTCTGTGAATCTGCTGTACTTACACCGGGCAAGGAAGTTACAGTGTTTGATACAGATTTCGGCAAAATGGGTGTGTGCATCTGCTACGATTACAGATTCCCTGAGCTCGCCCGTCTTATGGCGCTCAAGGGCGCAAAGACAATTGTCGTACCTGCGGCATTCAATATGACAACAGGTCCTGCACATTGGGAAATCATGTTCCGTGCGCGTTCACTTGATAATCAGGTGTTCTCCGTCGGTGTTGCTCCTGCACGTGACGTAAACGGCGGCTACGTTTCTTATGCAAACTCTATCGTTTGTTCGCCTTGGGGTGATATCGTCGAGCGCTTCGACGAAAATGAAAAGTATGCAATTGTTGAGGTTGAAATGGACAGAACAGACGAAGTCCGTGAGCAGCTTCCGCTTCTCAAGCACAGAAGGGAAGACGTATACGTAATGGCAGA
>JAFYNW010000179.1 GCA_017547995.1 Clostridia bacterium
GAAGCTTTTTGCTTCGATTCATGAAGCCTTGCTTCAATTCATTTACTTGCTTCCCAATGGTTTTGACTTGATTTTCGCGTATTTTCTTGGGTATGCGTCGGCTGTTGGCTTGACCTTTTCGATGATGACGATTCTTCTCTTAGGGCAATCGGATGCAAGCTGATAGTCGATTGTCTTGACAACCTTGCCGCCGAGAGTCTTGATAGCAAAAAGTGCGTCGTTAAGCTCCTTTTCGCCCTCCTCGTTAGCCGACTTCATGGCGAGGAACTTACCGCCCACCTTGAGAAGAGGAAGAGTAAGCTCATCTAAGATATTCATAGGCGCAACTGCGCGGGAAGTTACAAAATCATACTTTTCACGGTGCTTTTTGTCAACGCCCAGGTCTTCAGCGCGTGCTGTGATGGCAGTCGCCTTATTGCAGTCGCCGATTTTGCCCATGGAATCATTGATAAAGTCGATGCGCTTGCCCGTGCTGTCCACCATAGTGATGTCGAGAGTTTCATCGTACATAAGGAGAGGCATACCAGGGAAGCCTGCGCCCGTGCCGATGTCGATGACCTTCTTGCCCTTGAGGTCAGCACATTTTGTAAGGAAAAGGCTGTCCGCCATGTGACGGAGCGCCACCTCGCGTGGCTCTGTGATGTTTGTAAGGTCCATCACGCGGTTTTTTTCCATCAGCAATTCATAGTAAGCATCGATGCGCTTAAGCTGATTTTCATTTATTTCAATCTGATTTTCAGCGAGAATTTCCTTGAGAATATCAAGCATTATCATTTTTTCTCCCTCCCGAGATAAAGAATAAGTGCCGAAATATCGGCAGGGGACACGCCCGAGATTCGTCCTGCCTGACCGAGGCTCTTCGGCTTGATGGCAGACAATTTCTGTCTTGCCTCTGTACGCAAAAGCTCGATGGACATATAGTCGATATTTTCAGGCAGAATATAGTCGTCCCATTTTTTACGTGTTTCAAGCTCCTTTTCCTGGCGCTTGAGATAGCCTTCGTACTTGACCGAGATTTCCACCTGCTCGATAAGCTTGCGCTCAGTTAAGGCTTCGGTAAACTGTGCAATATTTTCATAAGCCACTTCAGGACGCTTGAGCAGGTCGAAAAGGCTGACGCCGCTATTCACTTCCTTGGAATTGAGCTCATTTAACACAGGATTTGCTTTTTCCGGGGAAATATAGGTCTTTTTAAGCACCTCGATGTGCTCGTCAACCGTCTTATATTCGTTTTCCATCTGCTCGAGGCGCTCAAGGGTGATAAGACCTGCTTCGTACCCCTTACGCATAAGACGGAAGTCGGCATTGTCCTGACGGTGATACAGACGGTATTCCGAGCGGGAAGTCATCATTCTGTAAGGCTCGTTTGTGCCCTTTGTGACGATATCGTCGATGAGCGTGCCGATGTAGCCGTCTGCTCTCTGCAGAGTAAACTCGCCCTCGCCCTTTATAAGACGGGCGGCATTGATGCCTGCGATAAGTCCCTGCGCCGCCGCTTCTTCATAGCCTGACGTGGAGCAAAGCTGACCTGCGGCAAAGAGGCCCTCAACACCCTTAATCATAAGGGAAGATGTGAGGCAGGTAGGGTCGAGGCAATCGTATTCGATAGCGTAGCCCGGACGGACGATTTCGGCATTTTCAAGACCGACGATGGAGCGCACCATCTTAATCTGCACGTCCTCAGGAAGGGAAGTGGAAAGACCGCCGAGATAGATTTCGTTTGTATCAAGTCCGCAAGGCTCGAGGAAAAGCTGATGACGTGGCTTTTCGGCAAAACGCACCACCTTGTCTTCGATGGAAGGGCAGTATCTTGGGCCTGTGCCCTCGATATCACCGCCGTAGAGAGGGGAGCGCTCGAGAGAATCGCGGATAATCTGATGTGTTGTTTCGTTTGTGTACGTTACGTAGCAGACAGCCTCGTTATAGAGGTCATGGTCTGTGAAGAAGGAGAAAGGCACGATGTCCGTGTCGCCCTTCTGCATTTCAAGACGGGAGAAGTCGATGGTCTTGCGGTCGATTCGCGCAGGAGTACCCGTCTTGAATCGTCTGATTGGAAGACCAAGCTCTTTAAGGCTTTCTGTCAGCTCGTTTGCGGCAAAAACGCCGTCAGGGCCGCTTTCGCGGATTGTGTCACCGACAAAGGTCTTGCCCTTGAGGAAGGTACCGCAGCAGAGGATGACAGCCTTGGCTCTGTAAACGCCGCCACCCTGTGTGACAACTCCGCTTACCTTGCCGTCCTCTGTGATAATTTCCACAACCTCAGCCTGCTTGAGAATGAGGTTTTCTGTGTTTTCAAGAACTTTTTTCATATAAACCGTATATCTGACGCGGTCTGCCTGAGCGCGCAGGGAATACACGGCAGGGCCCTTGCCCTTGTTGAGCATACGGTACTGAATGCAGGATGCGTCAGCCGCCTTGCCCATTTCGCCGCCGAGAGCGTCAAGCTCACGGACGAGCTGACCCTTGCCTGTGCCGCCGATGGCAGGATTGCACGGCATATTGCCCACAAAGTCAAGGGTTGTTGTAAAACAGATTGTCTTCATGCCAAGACGCGCCGAAGCCAGAGCCGCTTCAATGCCCGCGTGCCCCGCACCGACAACTATTACATCTGCTGTACTTACTTCAAATCGCATAAATTAAAATATATCTCCTGAGTTAATCTCTTTATGAATGAATTGGCTTGCGCCATGAATTGTATTGAAATACATGAATTGATACTTCGTATCATGAATTGTTTGCATAGCAAACATTATAGTGCCTGCGGCGCATTTGATAAGTCGGTACGTCATAAATGCCGTACCCTACGTTTTTCGGTGGGATCAATCCCCAACCTACATTTTATTGACATATAGAGCAGTAACCTACCCCAATCTGTCCATTTGTGAGGAACGAACACACAAGGGGTCCAGGGGTGTCCCC
>JAFYNW010000180.1 GCA_017547995.1 Clostridia bacterium
TCCTTGCAACAGGCGTATATATGATTGCGAAAAACGCTCTGCCAATCACGTCAGGCGCTACCTTCAACGTAAAATCCTTCGGCCTTACAATCGTTCTTCTCGGCCTTATGTTTGGCTCGAAAAAGCTCATCGGCAAGAAGATAAGCCCGATTATGCTCATCGTAATTTCAGCCGTCCTCGGCGCAATCGTATACGCAATTTAAGCAAAAAATTATCCCCATCACACGATGGGGATTTTTTATTTTTTAGTGCCGATATCACGGCTGTTATAGTAAAATGCAATTACCTCAGCAGATATACCCATGCCGTAGATTACGCCCGAAAGGCCCTGACTGACGTGATTGTTTTTCACAAGGTGATACAGTATATCATTCTGGGAGAAAAACGTACCCAGAAGAATAAAAAACAAACCCGTTGCAAAGAGAATATTCAGCCTTCTTGCCTTTGCTTTCTTTTCGAAATCGGAATACTCCGATACCTTTATGATTGTTTCCTTCATTTCATTCGTCATAGATTCACTCTTTCTTTCGCCATCAAAAATCTCGCGGATATCGATATTGTAAAAATCCGCAAGCTCTACAAGTATGCTAAGGTCAGGCATATTATTGCCTGTCTCCCAACGCGACACAGTTCTTCGCGAGACGCTGAAGCGTTCAGCAAGCTGCTCCTGAGTAAGTCCCTTTTCCTTGCGGAGCGTTCTGAGAAGCTCGCCCGTCTTTATCTGATTCATATTTTCTGCCTCCTTTTGAGTTCAATATAGCGGAAAACCGCCGAAAAGTACAGGACACAAAGCGTCCAAAGCCTGATTATGCCAAAAATGTCTCGGTTTCAAGCAAAAAACAGGTACAGCCTTTAAGCTGTACCTGAAAAATTATTCCTTATTTACACCGAGAACACCGATGATGATGAATACACAGCAGATGAGCTGAATTGGTGTGAGCTGCTCGTGCATAATGAAAATGCCGGCAAAAACCGAAACCACAGTAGTGATGTTGGCGAAGGATGCCGCACGCACAGGGCTGATAAGCGTTGTAGCGTAATTGTAAAGCAAAAATGCCACGATGGACGAGAGAATGGAAAGATAGCTGATAGCGCCCCAGAATGGAAGGCTTGTGACAGCGCGTGTAAGCTCTGTCATATAATTTGCATTAAGACCAACGAGGGCAATCACGTTGAAGCCGACTGTGCCGATGAGGAACATCATATATGTACGCTCAACAGGAGAGAAGCGCTTGGATTCAGCGCGGCTGAGAATGTTGAAGAGGGAAGCACACAGCACGGCAATCATAAGAAGCACGATGCCGAGAAGTGTGTTTGTGCCGCTGTTGCCTGAAGCAAGTGTGATTGCGATTACAGCGCCGAGAGAAAGCATGGAAAAGAAAATCTGCTTGTTTGTTGGGCGCTCTCTCAGCATCGCGATGGAGAGAATGATAACGCCGACAGGCACAAGGGAGATAAGCACGCCGGACATCGCGCTGGAGGTCAGGTTGATGCCATATAATTCCATAATAAAATAAAGGAGCGGCTGAGCCAGACTCATTGCGATAAGGCGCTTTTTGTCCTTGCCTTTAAAGTCAAGGCGAATTACTTTACACAGCCAGAGAATATTGAGCACAGCGAATGCCACAGTGAATCTGATGGCAAGTATCATAAGTGGGTGGGCA
>JAFYNW010000021.1 GCA_017547995.1 Clostridia bacterium
CGGTAAGCAAGCTCTTCAGCTTTTTGAAGAAAATAAGTATGACCTTGTTTTGCTCGACCTCATGCTGCCTGAAATTTCCGGTCTTGAAGTATGCCGTGCGATAAGAGAAAAGTCCAACGTTCCTGTTATTATGGTAACAGCGAAGACTGAAGGCATCGATAAGCTTATCGGATTTGAATATGGTGCAGACGACTACGTTACACAGCCATACGATATTCTTGAGCTCAAGGCGAGAATCAGAGTTATTCTCAAGAGAGTTATGACAACGTCTCAGGCACAAAAGAAGGCTGAACAGGCTGAAACTTTTGAATCTGAATCACTCAAAATCAATTTCAAGAATCGCTCCGTTATTGCAAACGGCAAGGAAGTGGACCTTACTGCAAAGGAATTCGACTTGCTTTCTATTTTTATTAAAAACCCTTCTCAGGTATTCAGCAGAGATAAGCTTCTTGAGTTGGGATGGGGCAAGGATTATCCGGGTGACAACAGAACGGTTGACGTGCACATCAGAAAAATCAGAGAAAAGATTGAAGAGGATGATGCAAATCCAAAAATCATTCTTACTAAGTGGGGAGTAGGTTATTATTTTAAGGGATAAAAAACTCAGCTTTTTCAAAAGCCTAAGATTCCAGATTGCAGTAGCCTTCTTTTCGGTGGTTATTTTTGCCATTCTGATATTGAACGTCTATCCGTCTACGGCGCTAAGTAATCTTCTTGTTGAGGCAAAAAAAGGTGAGATGCTTGAAAGAGGACTTTCAATATCGACTGTACTGCAGAGTATCAATTATGAAAATACTGACAGCGTCAAGGATGCTGTACAGAAGATTATTGACAAGGATAAAGAAGATATAATTATCATGAACTCCGCAGGCAATATCATTTATGCTTCGGGTAAGGCAGATGAGATTATCGATTCGAAATTTGAAGAAAGTTTCCAATCGGCTCTTCTTGGCTTTGACGTATTCAATTGTGTATATGATGAGGAGGCCTTTGAATCGTCTATAACTATGCCGCTTATATATCAGTCTCACGTCAACGGTGTGATTTATATGTCGCAGAGAGATGAAGACGACTCAAGTCTGCTGGTGGATATCCGAAACAGCTTCGTCAGTGTGTCGATTGCAATTGCGGTGTGCGGCGGCGTGCTTATGGTTTTGTTCCTCAAGATGTTCTCGAATAAGGTTTCGGCACTTCTCAAGGGTGTTCACCAGGTTGGAAGTGGTAACTATAACTACAAAATCAAAGCAGAAGGCGGAGATGAGCTTTCGCAGATTGCAAAGGAATTCAATATGCTGTCGGAAAAACTTCAGTCTGTAGAAAAAATAAGACAGGAGTTCGTTTCCAATGCAAGCCATGAGCTTAAAACGCCTCTTGCGTCTATCAAACTTCTTTCTGACAGTATTGTTCAGACACAGCATATGTCCAAGGAGGATACGCTGGACTTCCTAAGGGATATCAATGCAGAAATTGATCGTCTTATCAGAATTACAGAGAATCTTCTCTATATTACTAAAAATGACAGCCGTCCGGTTGTCACGAAAGAAATCTGTAACGTTCCTAAAATTGCTGAGCGTTGCAGAGAGCTTCTTGCAGGCAAGGCAGGGCATCAGGGTGTTGAGCTCAAGGTCAGAGCCGTTGATAATTGCCGTGTTGTAGGTAATGGTGATATGCTGTATCAGGTCATATTCAACGTAATGGAAAATGCCATTAAATACAACAGAGAAGATGGCTCTGTTCTTGTTACAATTGAAGCCGAAGGCGATGAATGCGTAACCACAATAACCGACACGGGAATCGGTATGGCAGAAGAAGAAAAGCATAAAATCTTTGAACGCTTTTATCGAATTGACAAAGCGAGATCACGTTCGATTGGCGGTACGGGCTTAGGCCTTTCGATTGTTAAGGATAACATCGAGCTTATGAACGGCAGCATCGAGGTTGAAAGCGAAATCGGAAAGGGCAGTACGTTTACAATTAAAATGCCGTTGGCTAAAGGATAAACGAAAACAGCACTGAAAAGTGCTGTTTTTTATATGCCATAAATACTATATAAAGAAATGATAAGTAACGGTTCATAATTGTTGGACAGTTTACTTGCAAAAAAAGTATGATTGTGATATAATACTTTTATTATGGGAAAGTATGTTATTCTATATTAAATGAGGTAAATATGAATAGAATTGCTCCGAAAATTTCACAGGAAGAGTTGAATCTTCAGCTCGATTATTCTGAAAAAATAAAAACTTTATACGCAAATATGCTCGACCACAAGCCAAAGGCCTATATTGACACTTACGGTTGTCAGCAGAACTTCGCAGACTCCGAGTTCATTATGGGGATGCTTACTGATATGGGTATTGAGCTTACAACAGATGAAAATGAAGCAGATATTGCTATTTTTAATACTTGTGCTATCAGAGAGCATGCTGAAATGCGAGTTCTCGGTAACATCGGCAAGCTTAAGCAGACAAAAAAGGAAAAGTCTCATCTTGTAATTGCAGTCTGCGGCTGTATGGCTCAGCAGGAGCACATGAAGGAAAAGATTCTCAAGAGCTATCCTTACGTAAACTTGCTCTTCGGTACACACGCACTCTATAAGTTCCCTGAGCTTCTTTATAAGCAGCTCAAATCTCACAAGAGAGTTTTTGATACAACAGGCGATGAAATCGGTATGATTTTCGAAGGTGTTCACATCAAGAGAGATCGTGATATCAGAGCAAATCTTCCGATTATGTATGGCTGCAATAATTTCTGCACATACTGCATCGTTCCTTACGTGCGTGGCAGAGAAAGAAGCCGTGATAAAGAAGATATTATTGCTTCTTTCAAGGAAATCCTTGAGGCAGGCTATAAGGAAATAACACTCCTTGGCCAGAACGTAAACTCTTACGGCTCGGATAAGGGATATTCTTATGACTTTGCTGACCTTCTTGATGAAATTGCGACTATCGGTGAACAGAGCGGTAAGGAGCACATCATCAGATTTATGACAAGTCATCCAAAGGATGCTACAGAAAAGCTTTTCAAGGTTATGGCAAAGCATGATAATATTGCAAAGCAGCTCCATCTTCCATTCCAGTCTGGCAGCGACCGTATCCTTGAAGCAATGAATAGAAGATATACAAAGGAGCACTATCTTGGACTTATCGAAATGGCAAAGAAATATATGCCGGATATTTCCTTCTCGAGCGATATTATCGTAGGCTTCCCGGGTGAAGTGAAGGAAGACTTCCTTGAAACAATGGACGTTCTTGAAAAGGTAAAGTTCGACCAGTTGTTTACATTTATTTATTCACGTAGAGTGGGTACAAAG
>JAFYNW010000181.1 GCA_017547995.1 Clostridia bacterium
GATTGTCGAGCCGTATTCAACCTGAGCAAGCGGTGCTACGCTCTGTCCGCGGACAACGTGATTCTTATTCGGCACAGTACCGCTGGTACTTACGTAAAGACCGCTGTCCTCAAGCATCTTCTTTGCCGCTGCATAGCTGTAACTTGTAAGGTCAGGCACCGTTACCATTCTGTCCGGCTTGCTTTCGCCCATATAGACGACGATTTCTGTGACAGGAGGCACTGCAGAGCCTGCAAACGGCATCTGGTCTGTTACTGTGTCACCTTCGCCTACTACACGATAGCTGAAGCCTGCCTTGGAAAGCTCGTCGGCAACCTGTGCTTCTGTAAGACCTGTAAGCTCAGGCACGTTTGTGTCCTTCGCCTTCAGCTCTTCTTCTGTATAGATTGGCTCAATCTCCAGATAGGAGAGAGTTTCTTCGATTATTCGTCCTACGACAGGAGCCGCCTGCACACCGCCCGAGATAGGGTAGGTCTGTGGCTCGTCGAGGATTACGATTACTGCGATTTCAGGGTCATCGACCGGTGCAACAGCCACGAAGGAGGTGATATATTCAAGCTCACCCGTCTGTGCCTGCTGCAGCTTCTTTTCGGAAGTACCAGTCTTGCCGCCTACGCGGAAGCCCGGGACGTATGCATTCTTACCTGTACCATTGGCAACAACGCCCTCGAGAATCTTCATGATTGTCTCTGACGTCTGCTCTGAAACAACCTGTCTTATAGGCTCTTTTTCAAAGTTTTCAATGATATTGCCTTCAGCATCACGCACTTCCTTTACAAGATGCGGCTGCATGAGATAGCCATCGTTGGCAACTGCCGAAACGGCTGTGAGAAGCTGAATCGGAGTAATCTGGAAGCCCTGACCGAAGCTGGAAACAGCAAGGTCGACCTCCGTCATCTTATTTACGTTATAATAGATACCGCTTTCTTCGCCGGAAACGTCAATGCCCGTCTTTTCTGTCAGACCGAAGGCCTTGAAATATTTGGAGAACTGCTTTGTACCAAGAGATTTACCGATTGTGATAAATGCAGGGTTGCATGAGTTTTCAACTGCCTGTGCAAAGGTCTGCACACCGTGACCCTCGTGTTTCCAGCACTTGATAGGCTTGCTCCAGCCTGGAACCATGATGGAGCCTGTGCAGTTGAAGGTCCAGCCGTCAGGGATTGTCTTTTCCTCGAGAGCCATAGCGGCTGTGAGAATCTTGAAGGTGGAACCAGGGTTATAGGAGTCGGAGACGATTTTGTTACGCCACTGATTCTGCAATTCCTTCTTGAAGCGGGTTTCCTTTTCCTCGCCCTCGAGAAGGTCGATGAGCGACTGAGTCTTTTCCGAGCCGATTGTGAACGGATCGTTAGGGTCGTATTCAGGATAGGATGCCATAGCGAGAATACCGCCCGTCTTGACGTCCATAACGATACTTGCCGCATACTTGTTTACGTAGTTCTTTTCGTATGCTTCCTTGAGATTCTGCTCGACGTAATGCTGGATTACCTCGTCAATCGTCAGGATGACGTTATAGCCGTCGACCGCATCGACGTAGGTTTCGTATGCAAAAGGCATTTCGTCACCGTTTACGTTTGTCGCTGTGACAAGACGGCCCGGAGTGCCTTCCATATAGCTTTCATAAAGTGCTTCGATACCGTCAAGCCCCTGCTGGTCGGAGCCGACAAAGCCGAGGATATGGGATGCGAAGCTGCCGAATGGATAATATCTTGTCGAGTCAGGGATGAGATAGATGGCTGTTGTACCAAGCTCATCGACAAACTCGCGTATCCGGTCGGCCTTTTCTTTTTCCACGCCCTTCTTGAGGACGGCGTAAGTTGTCTTGCTCAGTGCCTTTTCAAGCACTGTATCATAGTCCATTTCAAGGATTGCCGAGACGTTTTCAGCAATAGCCTTAGCCTCTTCATCCGTCTTTATTTTTACAGCCTCGATAGTCACCATTTCGGTGCTTGCCGACATGGCAAGAGGCTTCATATTAGTGTCATATATGCTTCCGCGCGCAGGTGTTATCGTCTTGTCTCTCGTCTGCTGAGTCTTTGCTTTTGCTGAATACGTTTCATATTCCACCACCTGAAGATGGAACAATCTCCAGCCTATAAGACCGAATGTGATAGTGACAAAAGCGACCATAAAAATGATAATTCGCACGTATACGCCAGAATCTGCTCTCTTATTCACTTTTTCTCCTTTGCCCTTAAAATCTGCAAAAGAGCAAGAAACTTTTTCTTGCTCTTCTTTGTCATTATATCATTATATAATATGCCTTAGTTAGTTGAGATATTCAACCACGATATTGAGACCGCGGATTGCATTCTGCACGATCTGCGGCACTTCTTCACCTGCACTTGCTGTGCTCAGCTTGTCAGGGCTCTGAAGCTCAATATAACAAATCTGGCTCTTGTCCATCTTGATCATACCAAGGTCGTTCTTCGCCTTGTTTTCGATTTCCTCAAGATTGAAAATCTGTTCCTGCTTTGCGTTGAGAGTCTTTTCCATATCAACAAGCTGTGCAAGCTCGTCCTTGAGACGGGAGTTTTCTGTTGAAAGCTGGGAAAGTTCAA
>JAFYNW010000182.1 GCA_017547995.1 Clostridia bacterium
ATGACTGCGACTAACAATATCGACTTCATCTTCCGCGGACGTACGTCCCATGCGGCTGTTGCTCCACAGCACGGCCGAAGCGCTCTCGATGCAGTTGAGCTTATGAACGTTGGCGCAAACTACCTCCGTGAGCATCTCAACGAAGACGTCCGTATGCACTATATCATCACAGACGGTGGCGCAGCGGCAAACATCGTGCCTGACTATGCAAGCTCCCATTACACAATCCGCTCTGTCAGCCGTGAATACCTCAGCGAAGTCTACGACAGACTGTGCAAGGTTGCTCAGGGTGCGGCTACAATGACAGAAACTGAAGTTGAAATCATCTACACAGGCGGTTGCTACAATACACTCAATATGCGTACACTTGCCGAGGTTGCCCAGCGCAGTCTTGACGCGGCACCATTTGAAGAATGGAGCGAAGAGGACAAGGCATTTGCTGAAGCACTCAATATGTCCGAGCCTGGCACTTATCAGGCGGCTATCCGCAGACAGGGCTTCAAGCCTGGTCAGCATCTCGCTGTCGGTCAGGGCCCAATGCGTACAAAGGATGGCGGCGGCTCATCTGACGTAGGTGACGTTGGCAATATGATTCCTGGCGTAAACATCGGCGCGGCAACTGCTCCTCTCGCGGCTATGCCACATCTCTGGCAGTTTACTGCGGCAAGCGGTCACGAAATCGGCATCAAGGGTATGATTTATGCGGCCAAGGTAATGGCTCATTTCGGTCTTGAGCTTATGCACGATACCTCCATCATCGACAGAGCAAAGGAAGAATTCGCCATCGCAAGAGCAGGCCTCACTTATATGAATACCTGCCCTGACAATATGCCAATTCCTGAATAAAAATACAAAAAGCCGTCCTTTATGGGGCACCTGACTTAAGGAAGGTGCCCCAATGATATCCGTTCTTTTGCGTAACGGATGATATACCTTCGGTATGATATCACACTGCGTGCGATGATATATGCCTTTGGCATATGAGGGAACGGATATTATATCATATTTTCACGAAGTGGAAATATATCATGCGGCAACGCCGTATATCATATCTCGTCAGAGATATATCTTTTTGCTCGCTGAGAAGAATATGCCTTATTTTCGGCAAGTATTTACCTTTTTCAAAGTATATAAACCACTATGACACGTTCAAGTTCTGAAAGTGTCATTTTTCATTGTATAGAAAACGGAGATAACTTCTTAATGAAGTATCTCCTTTATGGGCGGCTTTCTCTTGCTTTCGTGGCGTATTGATGGTATAATGTTAAGGTAAAACAAAATAATATGTTGCCACCGGGCAGCGAATGGCAGACATTCATGTGTTCATCATTAGGTCTTTGAAGATGAGCGTGTGGATGTTGTTTTTGTATTGGGGCAATATTGCCTTTTCTTGCGGTTTACACAATCCCGTAGGGGACATTCACGAATGTCCCGCGGACAAATCGTGATTTGTCCCTACAAAAACTCTCAACTTTCTACTTTCAATTTTCAACTCCCGAAAGGTACGTTATGAAACTTACAAAATTCGAAAAAACGCTGTGGATTTCCTCCATGCTCATCATAACGATATGCTTTTTCCTCGGCATCGAGAAAAATCCACTCACCCTGATAGCCTCCCTCATCGGTGTCACCTCCCTTATTCTCATCGCAAAGGGCAACCTCTGGGGACAGGTGCTTATGATAATTTTCAGCCTGATTTACGGCTATATTTCATATAAAACACGCTATTACGGCGAGATGATAACCTACGTCGGTATGACAGCGCCGATGGCTGTCATGGCACTTGTGACCTGGCTGAAAAACCCATTCGAGGGTGAAGAAAATCAGGTTGCCGTTGCCGAAATCACGCCGATAAAGCTGATTATCACGTCGATTCTCACCATAATCGTCACGACGATATTTTATTTCATACTGAAATATTTCAATACGGCAAATCTTATTTTAAGTACAGTTTCCGTGCTGACAAGCTTTTTCGCCGCCAGTCTCACCATCCTTCGCTCGCCTTACTATGCCCTCGGATATGCGGCAAACGACGTTGTGCTCATCGTGCTCTGGGTGCTGGCGAGTATGGAAAATCCCGGCTATATCCCGATGATGATGTGCTTCGTCGTCTTTCTCGTCAACGATATCTATGGCTTCGTCAGCTGGAAACGCATGGCGGAAAATCAGAAAAAACGCATAAGAGAAATAGTGAATGGCAATACGTAGGGGACATTCACGAATGTCCCGCGAAAAATAGCCTTCCCCTCAAGGGGAAGGTGTCAGCAAAGCTGACGGATGAGGTGTTTTAAGTCTTGCTTACAGGGCAAAACTTAAATTGCAAGAAAAGATATCAGCCGAGCGCAAGGCTCGGAGCGTCTACGACGTGTTCTTTATGCTTGCCCAAAAGAACCAAAGAGGCCCAAACTGGTCCACGCAGTTTGATCACGGGACCAAGGGGAGCACCCCTGGACCCCCTTGTGTGTTCG
>JAFYNW010000183.1 GCA_017547995.1 Clostridia bacterium
GCGAATGTCAGCGGCTGCTCCTTTTCTGCAACAACGCAGGCCCTGCCTTCACCCTCGGTGTCGTGGGCGTAGGACTTCTTGGCGACAGAAGGCTTGGGGTGATTTTATATTCGGCACACGTGCTTTCAGCCATCCTCATCGGTATCCTTTTGCACAAGCTTTCACCCGGGCAGTTTGAAATGCCGACATCCATGCCACTCCACAAATACAAGGATTCACGTGAGCAGTTTGAAAGCAGAGCATTCATCCCGTCCTTCATCTCGGCTGTAACGGGGGCGATGAGCGCCATGCTCAACGTCTGCGCCTTCGTGATTTTCTTCGGCATTTTCGTGACGGTCCTGCACAAAAGCGGCATAATCGACACGATTTCCGCCCTTGTCACATGGATTTTCGGTGATTTTCTTGCCGAAAAGGGACTGCTCAATGGAATAATAGCAGGATTTTTCGAGCTGACGGGCGGAATCTCGGCACTTACGGGCGCCGATATGCTGTCCTCAGTCATCACGTCAGGCTTTCTTCTTGGATGGGCAGGCTTGTCGGTGCATTTTCAGGCGATGACCTTCATTTCAAGGGCAAAACTGCGATGCATCGGCTATTTCCCTGCGAAATTGTGCCAGGGATTACTCTCCTCGGCATTGCTCTGGCTTTATTTCAGGATATTCCCAATGTCGTCGGCCGTATTCTATACAGACTACCCATACTATCTGCTCAGTCCTGATTTATACGCAGGATTTCTGCGCGGCAACCTGATTCTTTCAGGATTTCTCATCATTTTCGCCCTTATATTCTATTTTTCTATTGTTTTTTTCAACAAAATCGGCTATAATAGAAATGATAAGGAAATGCAGTGACCATTATGGCCACGGAAAGGAGACTCCATGCTTTACGGCAAGAAAATTGAGCCGAGATGTGCATACTGTGCCCATTCTCACAAAATCGACGATATAGACGTATTGTGCAAGCGCTTCGGCCCTGTTGATGGTGCATACCATTGCAGACGATTCAAGTATGACCCACTCAAGCGTGAGTTTCCAAAACGCATCCAGCGTAAGAAAAAGGTTTTCACTCAGGCCGATTTTGATTTGAATATATAACCAAAGCCACCCAATCGGGTGGCTTTTTCAATGCGATAAATCAGATTAAACGGGCGTCCCCACAATAATGTAGGGACAAATCACGATTTGTCCGCGGGACATTCGTGAATGTCCCCTACGTGCTTGTTCAAACCGCAGGAGATTCTTCACTTCGTTCAGAATGACAGCATAGCGCTGTAACATTTTCAGACAAAAGAAAAATGTCCGGGTGAGGCGTCCGGACATTTTTCCCTGTAATAATATAAAAGAAGTATAAAAATGGGGTACTAGAAATCAACTTCTGTGCCGTAGAATGTGCACTTGAAGAGCTTTTCCATCTGTTCTGGGTTGATGGAGCGAGGGTTGGAGCCTGTGCATGCATCGCCAACTGCGTGGAATGCGATTTCAGGAAGCTTTGCGAGGAATTCTTCTTCGTTTACGCCGAATTCCTTGATTGTCTTTGGAATACCGAGCTTTACGTTGAAATTATCAATCTTTTCAACGAGAGCGTTTACAAGAGCCTTTTCGCTCATGCCTGTAAGACCAACTCTTCTTGCGAGGTCAGCATATCTTCTCATTGCTTCAGGCTCGTGTGCGTTATACTTGATAACGTATGGGAGGTAGATAGCGTTTGCACAGCCGTGTGGAATATGGCCTGTGGAGAATGCAGCGCCTGTCTTGTGAGCCATGGAGTGAACGATGCCGAGGAGAGCATTTGTAAATGCCTGACCTGCGAGGCACTGAGCATAATGCATCTGTTCTCTGGAGCACTGGTCGCCGTTAAAGGAGAGTGGGAGATGGTCGAATACCATTTCTACAGCCTTTACTGCGAGAGGGTCTGTGAATGGGCTGTTAAGTGTGGACACGTAAGCTTCGATAGCGTGTGTGAGAGCGTCCATACCTGTATATGCAACCTGAACTGCCGGGAGCTTTTCAACAAGCTGTGGGTCTACGATAGCAACGTCAGGTGTGATTTCATAGTCAGCGAGAGGATACTTGATACCCTTTGCATAGTCTGTGATAACGGAGAAAGCTGTAACTTCTGTTGCTGTACCGGATGTGGATGGGATAGCACAGAAACGAGCCTTTGTACGGAGTTTAGGGAATGAGAAAGGTGTGCAAAGTGTTTCGAAAGTTGTATCAGGATATTCATAGAATGCCCACATAGCCTTTGCAGCATCGATAGGAGAGCCGCCGCCGATGGAGATAATCCAGTCTGGCTGGAATTCAGTCATAGCTGCTGCGCCCTTCATAACTGTTTCAACAGATGGGTCTGGCTCAACGCCTTCAAAGAACTTAACTTCCATGCCTGCTTCTTTAAGATATGCTTCTACCTTATCGAGGAAGCCGCCCTTTCTCATAGAGCTGCCGCCTGTTACAACGATAGCCTTCTTACCGGAAAGATTCTTGAGGTTTTCAAGAGCGTCCTTGCCGTAGTACATATCTCTGGGTAATGTAAATCTTGCCATTTGCGATGTCTCCTTTTTATAGTATCAAGTCAGTATAATAACAATTTTAACCTATCACATTTGCTCCTTCATTTCAACATATAGTGAAAAAAGCAATAAAACTTGTGTTAAACTATTGGCAGAATCTTTCACCTTTTCAGCTTTATCGATAAATCAAATTACACACCCTTGTTTCTATATTTTTCATCTATATTTCAGGGCATAAAAAAGCCTCTGCATTTGCAGAGGCCTTTGTTTTTATACTTTTTTAACGGCAAGTCTGATAGTGGCCTGCACCTTGTCCTTAGGCATATCGAGAGCGACGGAAAGCTCACCGAAGAGCAGGTCCTCAGCCTTTTTGAGATATCTTTCGTCCACAAGCCCAAGCTTGCGTCTGTTTTTTTCGGCGTGGACCTTCTTATTATAAATGGACACAACGAGATAAAGCAGGTCGATGCACTGATAAGACTTGATTATTTTTTCATAGCGCTGTGAAAGCAACTGCACCTTATTTTCAAAGACAGGCTGAGCATCAACAGTGCACACCGAATCAAGAAGCCTTGCGGCCTCGTCCCTTTCGATGACCTCTCTTATATAAACCTTTGTGCTGAAAAGAGGCATATAAATAATTTCCTTCTGCCAGACCGGATGCAAAAGCTGATAATCCTTGCCGTCCATCTGCGTTATTTCGCCCACGCGGCAGACACCGCTTGCGCCATACACTATCAGGTCGCCTGTATGATACATAAATTACCGTCCATTTCTGTCAATACGCCTATATCTCCGTTTATTATTATAGCATATTTTGACAGAAAATGTAAGTAAACATTTTGTAAACCAATAAATTTCGGCAATTTCGCATAAGGTTATGATACTACATTTTGTATATCTTTTCGCGTTTTTGTTTACAAAGTACCAAATGTATTCTCCGCGATGTAGTCGATGACAGCGCGCATGCTCCTGGACAGCCATTTATTCTTGTGATAGATGAGCTGCTTCCAGATATCCGACTTCATGTCCTCCACCTCGATATATCTCAGCTTGCCCTCTCTGACCTTGCGCTCTGTGACAAACTCAGGCAGATAGGCAACGCCGATGCCCTTTTCCAGCATATTGGTGATAAGGTCTGTACGGCCGATTTCAACGATAGGCGTCACCTCAATCGAGTGCTTTGCCATAGCCTCGTCGAAGGAGTGACGGTAGCCCATACTCTGCTCGGTCAGGATAAACGGCAGGTCCTTCAGCTCGGTGAGCCTTGTCTTGCCACTTCTGACGTAAGGGGAATTCATACCCGTCACGATATTCATCTTTACCTGCACTTCCTTTGCGATGACGTAGTCGCTGTCGTACACGTGGTCGTCGAGGGTCATCATAAGGTCGGCTTCGTTTCTGTCCAGCATACCGAACATCGCCTTGGTGTCGGCAGTCTGGAAATTGAGGGAAATGTCAGGATATTTATTATGAAAGTCCTCGTAATGAGATTTTATAAAGTCCTCGCAGACAGAGTCCGAGCTGACTATGCGGATAAGCCCGTGGGGTACTGTCTCGCCACCCCAGTTTTCTGCAAGCTCGTCTGTCAGGCTTCGGATACGCACGGCATATTCAAGCAATTCCCTGCCCTTGTCTGTCAGGGTGATATTGTGGTTTATACGCTCAAAAAGCAGGCAATTCATCTCATTTTCCAGCTGTTTTATCTGAAAAGACACTGTCGACTGGGAATATCCCAGCACTTTTGCCGCCTTTGTAAAGCTCATAAGCTCGGCCACCTGCACGAAGGTGATAAGATTTCGTATTTCCATTTTGCTCTCCTTTTGCTCTTACAAGTCCATCGAAATTTTCGATGATGTATATCAAAACTTCTCGTTTGACTAATCGATGATTTCATTATATAATAAAACCCGTCGAAAGACAAGTCCAATAAATGACCCTAAGGAGATTTATATAAAATGCCACAGATCAAGTTTTACAGCAGACCGGCTGTACCAATGGAAATGCACAAGGTAAAGATTGTGCAGCAGCTCAATCTTCTCCCAATCAGAGAACGCCTTGCAAAAATCAAGGAAGCCGGCTTCAATACCTTCATGCTTCACAACAAAGATATCTTCCTTGATATGCTGACAGACTCAGGCGTAAACGCAATGAGCGACAATATGCAGGCGGCTATGCTCCGTGCTGACGACGCTTACGCAGGCAGTGAAACCTTCTTCCGTATGCGCGACAAGCTTGAGGAAATCTTCGGCATCGCAAACGTGCTTCCCGCACATCAGGGCAGAGCTTGTGAGCACATCATTGCTCAGCATTTTGTAAAGCCTGATTCCGTTGCCATTATGAACTACCACTTCACAACCTCCAAGGCTCACGTAACACGTCTTGGCGGCAGAGTTGAAGAGCTCATCAAGGACGAAGGCCTTGTAACAAAGAGCGACCTTCCATTCAAGGGCGATATCGACCTTGACAAGGTACGCGCTTGTATCGAAAAGGAAGGTGTGGAAAACATCTCCTACCTCCGCCTTGAAGCAGGCACAAACCTCATCGGCGGTCAGCCAATGTCATACGAAAATATGAAGGCGGCAACAGACCTTGCCCGTGAATATGGCATCACAACTATCCTCGACGCTTCACTCTTGCAGGATAACCTTTACTTCATTAAGGTTCGTGAAGAATCGATGAAAGATAAATCCATCCGCGAAATCACAAGAATGATTGCAGACCTCTTCGACATCGTCTACTTCTCAGCGAGAAAGTTCGGCTTTGCACGCGGCGGCGCAATCCTCGTCCGTGACGAAGCTCTCTTCCACGAAATGGAAGACCTTGTCACAATGTTCGAAGGCTTCCTCACATACGGCGGTATGTCCGTCAAGGAAATGGAAGCGATGATTGTCGGCTTCGATGAATCTATGGATATGGACGTTATTTCCCAGGGTCCTCAGTTCATCAACCACTGCGTAAACGCTCTCGATTCCCTCGGTGTTCCTGTTGTAACACCTGCAGGCGGTCTCGGCGCACACATCGATGCACGTCAGCTTATGAGCCACATCCCTGCTGAACAGTACCCTGCAGGCGCTCTCACAGCGGCTCTCTATCTCTGCGGCGGTATCAGAGGTATGGAACGCGGCACAATGTCTGAAGAACGCAACGCAGACGGCAGCGAACGCATCGCATCTGTCGAAATGATTCGTCTTGCATTCCCAAGACGCGTGTTCACACTCTCCCAGACAGAATACGTCATCGACAGAGTCAAGTGGCTTTGCGACCATAAGGACCTCATCGGCGGCCTCCGTTTCGTACACGAGCCAAAGACACTCCGCTTCTTCACAGGCAAGCTCGAGCCAATCGGCGACTGGCCTGAAAAGCTTATGGAAGCATACATCCGTGATTTCGGTGAAGATCAGTAAAAAGCAAAATCCTTTCTCTTTTCCTTATATATTGAAAGAGCACCCTTTGTGGGTGCTCTTTTGTTTTACTGCTTACGGTAAGTTTCACACTGTGTGCATTCGCATCTGTCGTCGGAGGAAGAGCCGCACTTTGTGATGGAAACGCTGTCAGCCTCGCAGATTTTGTTTGTGTTGTAGGCGCACTTTGTAGCTTCGCAGGAAATATAAGTTTCAGCGCCAGGTGCACCGTGAGGCATAAAGTTCATAGCGCCGCTGCCTCGCTTCTGGTAAGACTTGCAGGAAGTTTCAGGAGACGCTGTCGCCTTGTCGCCGTCAATCTTGATGGAATTAAGGCAGCACTTGCCTGTTTCATTGTGGACACACTGTGTCACGGAACATTTCAAAAAGCTCATAATGTTTTCCTTTCATGTGTTTTGGATTACACATCTATTTTTACCATTAACCATCATAAAATACCTTGACAAAATTTTTTTCTCATTCTATACTTTATTTAGATAAACTTCGAAATAACAACGTAATACCTTACCCAAAGCCAACAAAAGCCTCCCTTGTGCAAAGGGAGGTGTCAATCGCAGATTGACGGAGGGATTGTTCCCTGTTTAACGTGACTCATCACACTGCACTTATCCACTATTCACTTTTACTTTCTCCCCAAGGAGGCCACTATGGACAAGCTATGGTCAGCGCTTTCTGAC
>JAFYNW010000184.1 GCA_017547995.1 Clostridia bacterium
AACAAGCTCAACACAATGTTCATTCACATGAAGGATGGTATCGTTGCCTTCGATAAGGACGGCAAGCTGATACATATCAACCCTGCCGCGGCCAAGATGCTTGGCGAAAGCGAGGAGGGCACACATTATAAAAACGTATTCAAGAATCTCCACATCGATAAGGATGACCTGAGCGAAAGCGGCAATTATATCGAAATCGACTATGCAACCCCGGGTGCTGTGCTCAAGCTGTTTATCGCGCCGTTTGACAGCGGTGACGAAGGCGGTCTCATCGTCGTACTCCATGATATCACAGAGCAGAAAAAGCTGGACGATTCAAGACGTGAATTCGTTGCCAACGTTTCCCACGAATTGCGTACTCCGCTTACGAATATCAAGGGCTATACCGAAACTCTCATCAGCGCAGGCGATGATATCGACGGTGAAACACGCAAGAGTTTCCTTTCTGTTGTCTACAGCGAGTCGGACAGAATGACGAGAATCGTAAAGGATTTGCTCACACTTTCCCGCCTCGACCATGGCAAGGTGGATATGAAGCAGGAGGTCACCGAGCTGAACAGAATCGTGGAAAATGCCGTTTCCTCCATGCGAATCGAAGCGGTAAAGCAGAATATCGCCCTCGAATGTACTCTCGATGGCGAAATGAAAATTATGGGTGACGGTGAGCGTCTGACTCAGGTTATCATCAACCTTATCTCCAACGCGCTCAAGTATAACAAGAAGGATGGCGCAGTTTACGTCAAGGGCGGCATCGAGGATAAAATGGCTGTCGTTTCTGTACGCGATACAGGTATCGGTATTCCTGAAAGCGACCTGCCTCGTATCTTCGAGCGATTCTATCGCGTAGACAAGGCCCGCTCCCGTGAGCGCGGCGGCACAGGCCTCGGTCTTGCCATTGCAAAGGAAATCACAGAGCTTCATGGCGGCACAATGTCGATTGAAAGTATCTACGGCGAAGGCACAACACTCACTCTCCGCATCCCGCTCTTTGAAGAAACAGAATAAAGCCTTCAGCCTGTCTGTCATTCTGAGGCAAAGCCGAAGAATCTCCCGTGATTTATAACACAACACAACTTTATTTATCATTAAATTATGGAAAAAATCAAAAACTTTCTCGTGGTGCTTTTAGCCATGACCATGTGTCTGCTTTGCTTTGTGACTCTCATCGTTATGAGTGGTACAAATCTCAGCATTAAAAGCATTTTCACCGATGAAACTGAATATGAAAACCCTGATTCCCAGAAGACGGTGTATAAAAATATGTCGATTCCATACAGAATCTCGGTGGTGCAGGGCGAAACGGTCTATACCGAGCAGGGTATAACCCGTACAAGCCAGTTCTACAAGGACTGTGAAAAGCTGCTCTTCGAAGCGGTCGGCTCCATGTCCCAGCTTGAAGAATGTACCCGTGAGGAATATATGGACGCCATCGGCAGTAAAAGTCTTGTCTTTTCGCTCAGCGGCAGACTGCCTCTCTATCTTATGCAGATGTGGTCGGGCGGCGTGGACAAGTATGAAAACTACACCTCGGCTGTTGCTCTCGTCCGCGAAAGCAAGGGCGTCAAGGTCTATTTTGCCGACGATGACAGCGGAAAATATTACCGCTCACAGACTTCCTCTGCCAATGCGGTCATCGATGAGATTATCGCAGGCTATACCATGAGCAACGGCATTATCGTGGATGGTATGGTGCTTTCGGAAAAGCCACTCAGCCTTCCTGCTTACGTTATAAATAATGAAGCCTCCTTTGAAACGGGCGTTGAAGAAAGCCTGCTCAGGGCTTTCGGCTTCAATCCGTATTTTGCCAAAACCTATCAGGAGCCTGACGGTGACAAAATCTACGTCGAGGAGGATAACGTGCTTTCTGTGTCGGGCAATGGCAGTATGACCTACCGCTCGTCGGGAATGGGTATGGTGCTGAAAAACGACGGCAGTGCGACAAAGCACGAAAGCGTGGCTCTTGCATCGAATAAACTCTATGAAATCTCCTCCATACTCTATGCCGACCATCCTGAAATCACAGCCGATATCATCGGTGTGGATGAAAATGACGGTGAAATCAGCATAAATGCCATCATCAAGCTGGGCGGTGTGCCCGTCAGCGAGGATATTTCCTCGGCAGGTGTCATCGTCAGAAACGGCGGCATCGTGAAGATGTGGATTGATATGCCTGTCGTCACAGAGGATGCCCTCGTGACAGTTATGAGTGACGTTATGGCGGAAAGTCTGCACGATAAGGACAACGGCAGATATGAAATAATCTATACAGAAGAAAATGGGAAGCTTGTCCCTGTAAACAGCTTCGTGGAATAAACTCAGGATTTCCTGCGGTTTGCACAATTCGTAGGGGACATTCACGAATGTCCCGCGGACAAACCGTGACTTGTCACACAAAAAACTGTAGGGGAGCTGCTTGCCGCTCCCGAATGACGTAGGGACCGGCGCTCATTAAACATGACCTGTCATACAACTTTTCACGGCCACTTCTGACGAGGTGGAGAGAGGTAACGAAGCCAAATCTCAAGATTCTCTTGATATTTCAGTAAATCAAACGAAAGGAAACAGCCGTTATGGAATGGAAACGGGCTAAAAACATAATACTTTGCATGCTGCTTTTTGCCAATCTGTTTCTGGCTGTAAACCTTGGCACACTCATCAGCAGCCGTCTGACTGAGCAGAAGGACAAAACTGCTCTGGCTATCGAAAATCTCCTGACGCGTGGACACAGTGTTGCGTCCAATGCCGAAAAAAATCTCAGCTACGAGCTTTATACCTATAACGTCAAGCGTGAC
>JAFYNW010000185.1 GCA_017547995.1 Clostridia bacterium
AGAAGCGTCGAATTGTTGGGAAAAATCAAGCATTTGTTTGACAATCAGCTTCACTAAGGGTATAATTTTATTATAGAAAATACCAGAGCGGCAAAGGGAGGTCTGATTATGATAAATCTCGATAAGGCTGTCAAGGCTTTTGAAAGCAAAGGCTATACTGTAAGGGTTTTCGAAAATAAGGATGATGCCGCCGAGTTTCTCGATATGTCGATAGACGGCAAGGTCGTAGGCTTCGGCGATTCGGCTACCTTGCTCGATATGGGACTTTTCCGCATACTTCGTGAGCATAACGTGGTTTTTGACCCATATCACACAAGCGGCAACAAGGAGTTTGTCGAGGTGGCAAAGAAAACGCTGACAACCGACGTTTTCCTCACCTCCGTCAATGCTTTTGCCGAAACTGGCGAGCTTGTCAATATTGATGGCACAGGCAACCGCGTAGCCGGCTCACTTTTCGGGCACAAGAAGGTGTACTTCGTCATGGGTATCAACAAGGGCGAGGAAACTCTTGAAAAGGCTATGTGGAGAGCGAGAAATATCGCCGCGCCGCAGAATGCCAAGCGATTGGGGATCAATACTCCGTGCGCCGTCAGGGGCGACAAATGCTACGACTGCAACAGCGATGATTGTATCTGCAATGCCATCATCGTCCACCGCCGTAAAATGCGCAACACCGACGACATGGAAATCATCATTATCAAAGAAAACTTAGGGATGTAATGAAGCTTCCTGAAAGAAAACCGAATCGTCTTGCTGAGTTTGATTACAGTACGGACGGGGCATATTTTATAACGGTATGCGTCAGGGATATGCGTTGTATCCTTGCAAAAATAACCGTAGGGGACGACGCCCTCGGCGTCCCGATTCATACTTTGACACCTGCAGGTAAAATTGTAGAGAAATACATCCTGTCAAGTGAGAAACTGACAGGGGGTTACATTGATAAATACGTTGTGATGCCGAATCACATACATATGATTGTAAGGATTGAGAAGCCTGAAGGCGGGTTGCCGAGGGCGTCAACCCCTACAAAGCAGCTGGTGCCGGAAGTTGTTGGTGCACTTAAGCGTTTGGTGAACAGAGAATTGGGCGGAAACATTTTTCAGCGTTCTTTCCATGACCACGTTATCAGGGGGCATGGTGATTATAATAAAATATGGGAATATATAGACACGAATCCATTGAAATGGATGGACGACTGTTTTTATATTGAGGAGCAGTAAATATGAACAATACGTATCGATTTGCCGTGCGGGATGACGCGGGACTCATTCTCGATTTCATCCGCCGTCTGGCTGAATATGAAAAAATGTCCGACGATGTTGTGGCAACGGAAGAATTGCTCACCGAGTGGATTTTCGACAAAAACAAGGCGGAAGTGATTTTCGCCCTCGATGAAAGCGGAAAAGAAGTGGGATTTGCCCTGTTTTTCCATAATTTCTCCACCTTCCTCGGCAGAGCAGGGGTGTATCTTGAGGATTTGTTCGTCCTGCCTGAATACAGAGGCAAGGGCTACGGCAAGGGTCTTCTCAAAAAGCTTGCACAGATTGCCGTCGAGCGCGGATGCGGCAGACTCGACTGGTCGTGCCTCAACTGGAATAAGCCGAGCCTTGATTTTTATTCCTCGCTCGGTGCCGCACAGCTGGACGAATGGGTGATTCTCCGCCTGACAGGCGACACTCTTGACAATATGGCAGAGTAAAATACCCTCTCCGGCAGGAGAAAAACGTAGCGTATAAGTAATAAAATACATAAAAGGGGATACATAGATATGATACAGGATATTTCTTTCGGCAAGCTTGACAATCAGTTCAAGAATATCGAAATCACAGACAATGACGTTGTGGTATGCTTCCGCGGCCGCAGTGTGCTTGTAAACAAGAATACAGAGGGCGCAAGCTGCCTTCCACGCTGGTCTCAGGTCAGGGAATGGAGCAAGGACTGGGGTCATTGGATTGATGCACCTGTGATTTACGGCTTTAATTTGCAGGACGTAAACTATTTCATCTGGATGGGCATCGCTGAAGAAACAGAAGACGAAACTTTCAATTTTGAAACTGTGACAGACATCCGCAATATGCTCCACAAGGATATCTATTTCGGCCTTATGACTGCATGGCACATCTATACGTGGTATAAATCCAACCAGTATTGCGGCATCTGCGGCGCGAAGACACGTCACGACAGCAAGGAAAGAATGATGCGCTGCGACGGATGCAACAACCTTATCTTCCCACGAATCGCTCCTGCCGTTATCATCGGCCTTACAGACGGCGACCGTCTTATGATGAGTATGTACGCAAACAACACAACAAAGCGTTACGGCTTGCTTGCAGGCTTCATCGAAGTCGGTGAAACTGCGGAAGAAGCTGTTGCGCGTGAGGTTATGGAAGAAGTTGGCCTTAAGGTAAAGAATATCCGTTACTACAAGAGCCAGCCTTGGGGCATCGCAGGCAATCTTTCCCTCGGTTATTTCTGCGACCTTGACGGTGACGATAAGGTAACTCTCGATACAAACGAGCTTGCTTGCGCTGACTGGCATCACAGAAGCGAGATGGATATGATTGACGACGGCATCAGTCTCACCCGCGAAATGATGGTTACGTTCAAAAACGGCAAAGAACCAAAGTAATGCATAATGCTGAAGCCTTCCCCCTTCTCTCACAAGAGAAGGCTAATATAATAACAAAAAAGCCACCCGATTGGGTGGCCTTTCTTTATATTACAATACAAATCGGAGTGCGCGGAGGACTTCGACCAGATCGTCTGTTTCCATTACGATAGTGTTATCGTCGCACTTCTTGAAGCCTGGGAAATAGCTCATCTTTGTCGCCATCACGTGGTCCTTATAGCTGATTTCAAGCACGAAATGCTCAGGAATTGCAGGAAGCTTGCCCTTGAAATCCTGAGTAAGAGCTTCAAAAGCCGCTTCTTCGATACGCTTTTCAGCGAGAGAAGGAGCGATGCTGATTGTTCTGCCGCCCCAGCCTTCCTTGACAGCAACACTCTTGAGGCAAGGGTGGAGATAGGCTGTATCGTCGATGAGCATCTGGTCGCCTGTCAATAATACAGAAGGCACGCCCTCAAGAGCACAAGCGAGGGAATAGAATTCAAATTCGGAGAACTTCTTGCCGTTGAGCTTTACAGCAGTTGTGGAAGTTGTGCGTGTATGACTCATAGGAGAGCCCTCTCTGCCTGCCGCAGAATGATAGCCGACAAACATAGCCGCGTCGAAAGTATTGTCAACACCTTCAACCATGCCGTAAGGATGGCCAGACCAGTTTCTGCAGAGCTTTGCACATTCAGGAAGAGCGTGAGGGTCGATGTTGATAGCCGCGCCGTGTGCGTCCTTGATGAAGATTTCTGTTGCACCTGCACGGATTGCGCCGTTGCAAGCCGCCACAACCTCGCGTGTCATCTGAGCCTGAAATGGTGCGCTCCACGAGAGCTTTTCAGGGGATGTGTAGGTCTGCTCCCATCGTGTAGTAGTTGTTACGCCTTCAATATCACAGCTGATAAAAACTTTCATAATAATTCTCCTTTACTCAAACAGTTTTGCTAAGTTTTCCACATACGGTGGATAAACGATGCCCTTTTCGGTGACAATCGCGGTAATCAGCTCGTTATCGGTCACGTCAAAGGCAGGATTATACGTTTTGACACCAAGCGGCGCCATAGGCTTTTCGTACCACATGGTCTTGATTTCTTCAGGGTCACGCAATTCGATAGGAATGTCAGCACCGGTCTTGGCATTTTGGTCTATTGTGGTCGTCGGGCCGAGGACGTAAAACGGAATACCGTAATGCTTGGCGAGGATTGCAACGCCCGACGTGCCGATTTTGTTAGCCGCGTCGCCATTCATTGCAACTCTGTCGCAGCCCACAAAGCAAGCCTGAATCTTGCCCTGCTTCATGACGATGGATGCCATATTGTCGCAGATGAGCGTCACGTCAACCCCTGCGCGATGCAATTCAAATGAGGTAAGACGGGCGCCCTGCAGCAGCGGTCTCGTTTCGTCGGCAAAGACCTTGATATCCATTCCCTTTTCCTTTGCGAGAAGGATAGGGCCGAGGGCCGTGCCGTAATGGGAGGTTGCGATAGGACCTGCGTTGCAGTGAGTCAGCACAGTGTCGCCGTCTTTGATAAGAGAAAGACCGAATTCGGAGATTTTTCTGTTTTGCTCAATATCTTCAAGGCGGATATTTTCGCTTTCCGTTTTGAGAATCGCCTTGATTTCGGCAACAGACTTGTCCTTGTTGGCAAGGGCGCACTTTTCCATTCGGTCAAGGGCATAGAAAGATTCACCGCAGTCGGACGTGAAGTTGCGAGATAATCCAGCTTTTCCTTCCACAGCTTGTGGAAAGAAGCAAAATCGTCAGCCTCAATATTTTTTGCCGCAAGATATGCGCCGAAGCCTGCCGCAATGCCGATGGCAGGAGCGCCGCGGACACGGAGCTTCTTTATAGCCTCGTGGATTTCTTCGGTTGTTTTAAGGTCGAGATAAACCTCCTCGTTAGGGAGAAGAGTCTGGTCTAAAATACGGAGAACGCTCATTTCATCGATGAGCAGATTTGGTTCGAGAATAGCCGGCATAAAAAGCCCCCTTTCATAATTTTAGTATAATATAAATATTTGCATTTTTCAACAAAAAACTTTGCAAAATGATGTCCGCTATGGTATAATATCCATATATGACCGTCAAATGGTAATTAGTATATAATCATCACCGAAACGGAGGGCAAAAAAATGCCACGACAGAAAAAAACTCAGGAAAGACTCGGCTTTCTCCGCACGGATGCCGACATAAGCTACTTTATAACTTACGTTATGACGCTTCTTCCGGGGCCTATCACATATCAGGCTCTTCTCGATATATGCCTCATCGACGAGGCCTTCGGCTATTTTGAATTCCAGGTGCAGTTTGACCGCCTTGTGGAAAACGGCATCATCTTCAAAAATGCTGAAAATGACCCACCGCTTTATTTTGCAACACAGACCTGCTTCGACAATGCCGAGGGCGTTGCCATGGCCCTTCCTGCCAGCGTAAAGGATAAGGCGCAGGCGGCTGTGAATCGTGTGCTGACAAAGATGAAGCGCAATTCCGACATTCAGACAACAACTATCGAAAATGCAGACGGCACATACAACGTAATTCTTGCCATCATGTCGGGCGACGACGTGCTTTTCAAGCTTGAGCTTATGCTCGTAAACAAGAAAAATGCCGACAAGGCTATTGAAAATTTCAAAAAGCACGCCGAATTCTATTACAGAGAATATCTCGACGGCCTGCTTGAGCATCCGGAGGAGGAAGAATAATGAAAAAGTTAATCAGCATCGTTTTACTTACTGCAATGGCCCTCGCCATCTTTGCAGGCTGCTCCTCCAAGGAAGAAACAACGACAGCCGCGCCGACAATACGCGCAACAACGTCGGCAACTCAGGCTACAACACGCGCAACAACAGCGGCCACTACTGCTGCAACTGAAGCTCCTACTGAAGCGACAACTGCCGCTTACGAAGGTCCGATTCATCCGCTCACAGGTCTCCCAACCGATATGAGCGAGGAAATGATGACACGCAAGCCTGTGGCTATCATGATTGGTAACAGTAAGGACGCTCTCCCTCAGCTCGGCATCAGCCAGGCTGACATCCTCATCGAAATGATGGCGGAAGGCGGCACAACACGTCTTATGGGCATCTGGCAGGACCCAAGCGAAATGAAGAGAATCGGCTCTGTCCGCTCTGCCCGTCCATACTTTATCGATATGGCTCAGGGCCTTGATGCATACTTCCTCCATTTCGGCGGCTCCGTCCCTGCCTATGACGCTATCAAGAAGCGTGACGACCTTGTAAACCTCGACGGTATCAAGGGCGGCTACGAAGGCTCACTCTATATCCGCGACCCTGAACGCAAAAAGAGCTTTGCTTATGAGCACACTGTTGTGACATCGGGCGAACGCATCGAAAAGACTCTCGCAAAGTTCAAGAATACAACAAAGAAGAATCCTGACCAGACTGCATTCAACTTCAATGAAGAGCATTCTGCTCTCAGTGGTACAAATGCTTCAAAGGTGACTATCGATTACTTCACAATCAACAAGCCATACTTTGTTTATAATGAGGAAACAGGTACTTACGACAGATTCCAGCACAAGCAGAAGCATTACGATGCAGAATATGACCAGCAGGTAAGCACAAAGAACATCATCATTCTTGAAATGCCATTCGAGCCTGTGCCGGGTGACCCTCTCAAAATCGTCGAAGTGCAGACAACAGGCTCGGGCAAGGGCATGTATTTCTGCGAAGGCAAGATGGTAAACGTCAAGTGGAGCAAGGCGGGCTACAACAAGCCTCTGGTGCTTACAGACGAAAAGGGCAACGAGCTCAAGGTCGCTCCTGGCCAGACCTTCCTCGCAACTGTAAAGACAGGCGCAACAGTAACGGTTGAGTAATTGCAAATCAGCAGAAATTTACAGGCATGGTGAAAAATCCATGCCTGTTTTTGCGAAAATATGAGGTAAACCTGCGGTTTAGTAAACTCTACCTCCCTTCGGTTTACTTTTTTGAGGCAAAATGGTATGCTGAATACATCAAAAGAACAAAGGAGACAGAACTATATGGCAAATAAATCTATGGGTGAAATTATCAGCACACGCCGCAAGGAAAAGGAAATGACTCAGAAGGAAATCGCCGATATGCTCAACGTGACAGACAAGGCCGTTTCAAAATGGGAGCGCGACGTGGCTTGTCCTGACATACAGACAATTCCGAAACTGGCGGAGATTCTTGATATTTCGGTGGACGAGCTGATGAATACAAAGGCTCCGCAGACGAGCGCCAATAAGGGCGCGGAGGGCGTAGTGGATATCGTGCTCAAGGCTGTGCCTCTTGCGATGGGTGTGGCTGTTGCAGTTACTTCTGCACTCGGTCAGCTCGACGTAAATCACGGCTTCACAATGCTCGGCATCGGTCTCGCCTGCATCGGCATTCATCTTATGGGCAATAAAAAGTAAATCCACTCGTGATAAGTGGATTTACCTATTATATAACACCGTAGGTACATTAACTGCTCAAATGAAGTACTAAACATTCCGCTTTCTGCGAATTCATTTCGCTGAAAGTAGAACGTCTTAGTCTGAGTCGATAGCCAAACGGGTACCCAATTGAGCCTGCTCAATTGGGAGAGCGAAGCGACAAAAAAAGCCACTCGTGATGAGTGGCTTTAATTTTTCGATTACATATACTGACCGAAGAAATAGATGAGAATTGCGCCGATGATGATACCTGCGAGACCGGAGCCCCATGCAACCTTCTTGAAAAGCTTTGCCTGAGCGTCGCCCTGATATTCGCCTACCAGAGTGTGCTCGTTTGCTTCTCTTTCTTCAGCGAACTTTTCAGCAAGATTTACTTCAGGCTGACTCTTCTTTTCTTCAAACATTTCTTCGAAAATATTCTTCTTTCCGTTATTTTCGCTCATTTTATCCTCCTAAAAGTTGATCTCTTTGTCCTCTGCGGCATATTTCGCGCCATACTGCTCAAACATTTTCGTCAGCTTTTTGCGACGTCTTCTCAGCCTGCGGGCTCTTGTTGTCACAATGAGAATGAATGACAGAAGAACGAGGAAAACGAGAACGTAGAAAACTACAAATGTTATATCCTGAGACTGGCTTGTGGCGTGGATGAGATTTTTTGCAGGGATAAGAATATCAAACGGCAGATATGCCGGTGCATAATAAAGCACGCCAACTACAGCAGTGAAAAGCATAAGCAGCAGAAGGAACAGTATTTTTACAATTATCATTTGTTTTTC
Organism: Clostridia bacterium; assembly: GCA_017547995.1. GTDB lineage: Bacteria > Bacillota > Clostridia > Oscillospirales > Butyricicoccaceae > SIG471. Next base: position 7,811 of record JAFYNW010000185.1, read on the forward strand.
CTCCTTTTGTATACAGTTTATTATATCAAAAATCGGAGAAATTGTAAATAGAATAATTGTAAATACTACAATTCAACCCGCAGCATACTGCCAAACAGTCTGTACGGCACCAAAAATGATGGCAACCCTGACCGCCTCGGTGCTATCGAATATTCGGGAAAATAAATGACGAAGCCGTCGTCGGCAAGGTAATAATTTGAAAAATCCAGCCTGCAGGGCAGAATCTCCCGCCAGTCGGCAAAATATTTTTCCTCATCATGTGCCGAATCTGCCTCAATCTGCCGCAGGATTTCGTTATAAAACACCTCGCGGAATCGGGCACCCATACGGAAAAACGAGCCAAGTGGAATAATCTTGCCTATTTCAAGATTCCACGTGTCGCTGTGCCGCCTTGTGCGTAAAACCGTGCCGCCAAGCTTTTCAAATGTATCGAAAAACACCGAAAGAAAGCCGCAGTTTTCATACATCACGCTCATTTCGCAGCTGATTTCCAGCGGCTCGAAGGAGGTGTCGAGGGAGGAATAAAGCTGCACCGCCGTGGTGTAATAGTTGTTGATTATATACCGCCGGGCATTCTGCGCCGAGCGGAAATAGCTGTTGTTGATGTATGCGCGGGGCATAAGCCGCTGATTCAGACGAATGTCGGGGTAGGAAACCGAATATTTCAGCACGGTAACGCCCTGAAAAGTGCTTTCGCCCCGAAGGACAGACATATTTGTAACCGATTTAGTCAGCTGATCGCTGTATAACATAAAAAAATCACCGCCTGAGCAATATTATTCAGGCGGCGGAAAAAATATTCGAATTTTTATAAAAAAGATGAAACTTTTTGGAAAAAATTCCGTCTAATATAGGGCGCACAGATTAATACTCTCTGTGGAGAGCAATCACAACGCCGAGAATGGAAGCCTCATCGCCCGGAATCGGGGAATACGCTTCGTTTTCAGGCATAAGCCAGACGTGGCCGTCCTGAAGCTTGAGGCGCTTGACCGTCGCTTCGTCTTCGAGAAGCGCAACGACAATCTGACCGTTGCTTGCAGTCGGAGTTTTCCTGATAACCACAACGTCACCGTCGAGAATGCCTGCGTTAATCATGGAATCGCCTCTGACGTTGAGCGCGAAAAGCTCGCCGGAAGCGTTGCCGTCGTAGCTGATGAAGCCGAGCGCGTCTTCGTAAGCGAGGATAGGCGCACCAGCAGTAACCGTGCCGAGGATAGGCACGCGCTGACTCTGACTCTGCTTGACGAGAG
>JAFYNW010000186.1 GCA_017547995.1 Clostridia bacterium
CAGCATCTTGCCGCACATATCCTTGGAAATGGAAGGGAAAGCCATGTTGATGCAGTTGACAAGCTGCTTTCTGCGCTGAGCAAAAGCCGCCTTTACAACCTTGAAGAAAAGCTTTTCATCGTTTACCTTCACAGAAGGCTCGTCGAGAATATCCATTCTCACAACGGCAGAGTCAACCTTCGGCGCAGGAATGAAGCATCCTGCAGGCACGTCAAGAATAATCTTTGGCTTTGTGTAGTAATTTACGTAAACAGTAAACGCGCCGTAGTCGGCTGTGTTTTCCTTTGAGCAGATACGCTTTGCCACTTCACGCTGTACCATAACGGTAATCGACTTGAAGCAGCCCGCCTCAATGAGAGCGGAAATAGCAGGAGTTGTGATGTAATAAGGGAGATTTGCGCAGGCAACTACTTTGCCGTCACCGAAGTTTTCATTTACGATTTCGCCGATATCAACCTTGAGCACGTCACCCTGAACGATGGAGAAATTGTCGTATTCCGCCATAGTTTCCTTCAAAATATCAGGCAGACGCTTGTCCAGCTCGATAGCAACGACCTTTTTAGCGCGTGAACAAAGCTCATAAGAGAGAGTGCCGATGCCGGGGCCGACCTCGATAACGCTTGTTTCGGAGTCGATGTTGGCATTTTCTGCAATAGTCACAGGCACGTGAGGCGCGCAGAGGAAATTCTGGCCCAAAGCCTTGGAAAAGCCGAAGCCGTGACGCTTGAGCAGTTCTTTGATATAGCCTATTTCACAGAGTTTTGACATAAAACCTTACCTTTTAATAAATTATTTGTTGTCAGCTTCCATATCCTGAGGAAGGACAAGATTGAGAATTATAGAAGTGATGAAAACAACGGCAACGCAGTTTTCACCGAATACTGTACGGATAATATCAGGGAAGAGATTGAAAATCTCAGGCACCTGAGTGAAGCCGAGACCGATGCTGAGGGAGAGCGCCGCAATAGTGATGTTGCGCTGGGAGAAGCCGCACTTGCTTATCATCTGCAAGCCGCTGAGCACGATTGTGCCGAACATCATGATAGTACAGCCGCCCAATACAGCCTCAGGAAGAGTTGCAAGCACAGCGCCGACTGCAGGGAAAATACCTGCGATAATCATAAGCACAGCACCCGTTGCGATAGCGAAACGGTTTACAACCTTTGTCATAGCGATAAGACCGACGTTCTGGCTGAAGGATGTGATAGGCATACAGCCGAAGAGTGCGGAAATCGAGCTGATAAAGCCATCGCAGGAAAGGGAGCCGGAGATTTCCTTGTCGGAAACGTCTCTGCCGAGAACAGATTCGGAAAGGGCAGATGTGTCGCCGATTGTTTCAGTAGCAGAAACAAGGAAAATCATAAGCACAGAGAAGATAGCACTTGCGTTGAAAATCGGCTTGTATGGAAGAATGGATGGAAGAGCCACGAGAGAAATACCTTCAAGGGCAGAAAAATCCACAACGTTCATACAAATCGCAAGAATATAGCCTACAACAAGGCCGAAAAGTACGGAAAGCTGCTTCCAGTATGACTTTGCAAAAATATTGAAGCCGATGCAGCAGAGCAGAGTCACAGAGCCGAGAATCCAGTTTGTGACAGAGCCGAATGTTGCGCTGGGAGAAGCCGCACTTGCTTATCATCTGCAAGCCGCTGAGCACGATTGTGCCGAACATCATGATAGTACAGCCGCCCAATACAGCCTCA
>JAFYNW010000187.1 GCA_017547995.1 Clostridia bacterium
ATCGAAATCGACGGCATCTCTGTTGATACACATAACAAGGCTGACAAGAAGAAGGTTCACGACCTCAGATGCAAGACATCTATGGTTTTCCAGAACTATAACCTCTTCAAGAATATGACAGCTCTCCAGAATGTTATGGAGCCAATGGTGCAGGTTCAGAAGATGAATAAGGATGATGCGGAAAAGAAGGCTATGGAGCTTCTCGCAATGGTTGGTCTTGCTGAAAAGAGAGATGCATACCCAGCTCATATGTCTGGCGGTCAGCAGCAGCGTGTTTCCATCGCTCGTGCTATGGCTGTTAATCCAAGAGTTATGCTCTTCGACGAACCAACATCTTCCCTCGACCCTGAACTGGTCGGCGAAGTTCTCGCTGTTATCCAGAAGCTCGCAGCTTCTCATACAATGACAATGCTCATCGTTACACACGAAATGCGCTTTGCGCAGAATGTTTCCGACCGTATTCTCTTTATGGATGGCGGTTACATTCTTCAGGAAGGTACACCTGACGAAATTTTCAACAGCGACAACGAACGTATCAAGAAGTTCACAGGTCTTGTCACAAAGTAAAAAATATATAAGCCGTCCTTATGGGCGGCTTTTTTGTGCCAAATATAGGCATTTTCGATTATAAAACGCATTAAATATTCATTTTGTCTATTAAGCTGATATAATAAGAAAACTCAATAAATGGTATGGAATAGTATTTGAAATAACTATTGTACATTTTGAAATACTTGTGCTAGTATAGAGTCGTATATGGGCTGTATCATAAAATACAGTTGATAAACTTCCGTGAGAGCGGAAGAATGGACAAACCAATTTTTATACCTTTTTCTCTTTCAGCGGCAGGCATATACCCCAAAATATGTCTGCCGCGCATCCATTTTTATCGCTTCGCTCGCCCTATTGAGCAGGCGGTACTATTAAATATAAAATAAATATAAAACACAAGCCATCTCGGAAAAGAGGTGGCTTTAATAAAAATAAAGGAGACGTAACATGAAGGTTGGCATTATCAGATGTATGCAGACAGAGGACTATTGCCCTGGCACAACAGACTTCCGTATGATCAGAGAAAAGCAGGGTGCGTTTGCAGGCATCGAAGAAGATATCGAAATCGTAGGCTTTATCAATTGCGGCGGCTGTCCTGCAAAGAAGGCTGTACTCAGAGCGCGTGAGCTTGTAAACAGAGGCGCTGACACAATCGCATTTGCTTCCTGCATCAATAAGGGCACACCAATCGGCTATCCATGCCCATTTGCAAAGAAGATGATTGAGCTCATCAAGGCTGACCTCGGTGACGGCATCAGAATCCTCGATTATACACACTAAATTATATTTTCCATTGAGCCACAATAACCCAGAATTAAAGCCACTCATCAGAGTGGCTTTTTATATTACTTCATTTTTTCTATAATCTTACGGGCTACGTGGACACCGCTTGCCGATGCGTGGGAGAGGGAATGGGTGATGCCACTGCCGTCGCCGATAACGTAGAGATTTTCGTGACAGCATTCAAGGTCGGCATTGACGGCAACCTCCATATTGTAAAACTTCACCTCAACGCCATAGAGCAGAGTATCGTCGTTTGCCGTGCCGGGCGCAACCTTGTCGAGAGCGTAAATCATCTCGATAATACCGTCGAGAATACGTTTAGGAAGCACCAGACTCAAATCCCCGGGGGTAGCCTTGAGAGTAGGGATGATGAAAGCCTCGTCAATCCTCTGCTGTGTGGAGCGTCTGCCACGTGTAAGGTCACCGAAACGCTGTACAAGCACACCGCCGCCCAGCATATTGCTCAGGCGGGCTATCGATTCGCCATAGCCGTTGGAATCCTTGAATGGCTCGGAAAAATGCTGGGAAACCAGCAGGGCAAAGTTGGTGTTGTCGGTATGCCTTGCAGGGTCCTCATAGCTGTGGCCGTTTACCGTGATGATGCCGTTTGTATTTTCCGCCACAACAGCGCCCCGCGGATTCATACAGAAGGTGCGCACTTTGTCGCCGTAGGTGTTTGTGCGGCAGACGATTTTGCTTTCGTAAAGCTCGTCTGTGAGATGGGAGAAAACCTCGGCAGGCAATTCAACGCGGACACCGAGGTCAACCCTGTTGGATTTCGTAGGGATTTCAAGCGCGCGGCAAACCTTCTCCATCCATTTGCTGCCGCTTCTGCCAACGGAGATGATGCACCTTTCGCAGAAATATTCTCCATCATTCGTCACAATAACGTAGCCTTTGTCCATCTTTTTCACAGTTTCAACGGGGGTATCGAAGAAAAAGTCGGTCTTGTCCTTCAATTCATTATAGATATTTTCAAGCACTATATAATTGATATCCGTGCCGAGATGACGGACGGAGGCATCGAGCAGATGAAGGTCGTGCTGAATACATTCCTTCTTGAATTTACTGCCCGTTGTGGAATAAAGCCTGGTCCCCTCGCCGCCGTAGCGCATATTGATGCCGTCAACGTAGTGCATAAGGTCGAGGGCCTGCTGCTTGCCGATATATTCGTAAAGTGTGCCGCCGAAAGCGTTGGTGATGTTGTATTTCCCGTCGGAAAACGCACCCGCACCGCCGAAGCCACTCATAACCGAGCAGGTTTTACAGCTGATGCAGGATTTTATCTTGTCCCCGTCGATAGGACAATGACGCTTGTCGAGTGCGTGACCCGATTCAAAAACGGCAATCTTAAGCTGTGGATTTATAAGGGTGAGCTCGTATGCGGAAAAAATGCCGCCCGGACCTGCACCGATGATTATAACGTCGTAATTCATAAAAATACCTCCATAGGATTTTGCAATATAACTCTCTTTCTGTATTTATTATATCAGGAAGGCCCGCATTTATAATCGAATTGCCTGAAAAGGGCAAAAATCCTTTGTGAAATCAAGGTCGACCGGACTTTCTGCATTGTGTAATAAAAAGAATGATAATTTTTGGTTAAACGGCTCATTGAAAATATGAACAAAGGGGAGTACAATTATATTGAAATGGTGTATACCATTTTGTTGTGCTGTTTCAAAACAGCTGTAGGCGAAAATTACAATCAATATATAAGGAGACTAACATCATGATCAACAGAAAAATCGTTATGATCCCTGGCCCAACACCAGTAGTACGTTCCATCCAGGATCAGATGGGCAGAGACACATGCGCATTCGGTGATGCAGCATTCGTAAAGGATTACAAGGAA
>JAFYNW010000188.1 GCA_017547995.1 Clostridia bacterium
AATAATCATAGAGGTATAATTTTATACCTTGCCGACAGGAGCGAGATATACAACGAATTCGTCAACGCCGTCGATTTCGCAGAGAGCATCAACCTTTTCCTGATTATAAGCACCGATGCCGCAAGTGCCGCAGCCGATAGCTTCACAGGCAAGGTAGAGATTCTGGCAGACGTGACCTACGTCGATGAGGACAACCTTCTGTGCGTGTGTTGGATAGCGCCATTCGGAGCGATACATCACAGCACTCCAGAAGAATGTGACAGCACAACGGCCGACGAAAATCTGCTTGTTTGCAGAAGCACCGACGATTTCTTCCATATCGTCGCCGTATTCCTTTACGAGAAGGAGCTTGTGCTCTTCAGGGAGATAGCGGTAGATAGCGCGCTTGAGGCCTTCAACGTTCATACAAGCAAGGTAGGTTTCGAAAGGATGACGTGCGCCTGCGGAAGGGACTGTACGGAGTGTGGCAGTCTTGCCAGGGCGGTAGTCACGGATGCCCTGTGTATTGAAAAGGAGGTAAGAAAGCTCACTGAGTGTGATGCTTTCCTTGTTGAAAAGTCTGATGGACTTTCTTTCCACAAAAGCACGTGTAAGGTCATTGTGCTTGAGTACGCACTCTTCAGGAGCAGGGAGGTCGACGATTTCGCCGTTTGGGTCGTAAGGCTTTACGAGTGGTGGCTGTGGCTTGCCGAGAGACTGGTCGGATTTGACGTGGTCATCCCATTCGTGGTCCTTGAGATAATAGCGCAACGTAACAGGGTCAAGTTCTCTTAATTCTTCCTTCATAGTGATTACCTCTTTCTTCAGTTTTGGTTTATAATATTATATTATAATATATCATCATAAAATACAAGAGGTTTTTGTGAAAATGTAGGGGGAGGTGACGGCGGTACTGCCATCGGAGGAAATGAAACTTATCCAATGCGCCGCAGGCACAACACTTCTTCACTTTTCACTATTACCTATAACATCAAAAAGGCACTCCCATTACTGAGAGTGCCTTGTCTTTATGCATTTAAGATAAAATCTCTGAGCTCGTCGGCTGTCTGTGCAAGAATAACGTTAGGATAAGCGCTCAGCTCTTCCTTACTGCCGTAGCCGTAAAGCACGCCGGCACAGTCAAGACCAAGCTCCTGAGAAGCTTCAAGGTCGTGATACTTGTCACCAACCATGAGAATCTTCGACTTGTCCTTTTCTTCGATATTTTCAAGCACGTAACGCATAACAGCAATCTTGTTGTTGCGCTCTTCACCGAGAGAAGCACCGCCGGCAAAAGTGAAATACTTCATAATGCCGAAATGCTCGATGATTTCGTGAGCGAAGTTTTCAGGCTTGCTTGTGCAGAGACAGATTGTATAGCCCTTGTTGTAAAGCGCATCAAGCATTTCTGTAACACCATCGTAAAGGCGGTTTTCAAACTTGCCGATTGTGGAATATCGTTCACGGTAGAGTCGCACACATTCGTGGGAGGTTTCTTCATCAAACTTGAAGATTTCACGGCAGGTCCAGAGAAGAGGAGGACCGATGATGCCGGAGAACATTTCTTCAGGCCATGTCTTGCCGGGGAAAAGCTTGTCAAGCGCATAGTCGAAGCACTTTCTGATACCGATGCCCGATTCTGTCAGCGTACCGTCGAGGTCGAACAAAATTGTTGAATATTTCATTAGAGGGAGAGGGAGTAGTTAGGAGCTTCCTTAGTGATGTAGATATCGTGTGGATGGCTTTCCTTGAGAGAAGCAGATGTGATCTGTACGAACTGACCGTTCATCTGGAGTGCTGGGATTGTCTGAGCACCGCAGTAACCCATACCTGCACGGAGACCGCCCATAAGCTGATAAATTGTATCGGAAACAGGGCCCTTGTAAGGAACGCGGCCTTCAACGCCTTCTGGAACGAACTTTGTGGAGCCAGCCTGGAAGTATCTGTCGCCGGAGCCCTTGCTCATTGCGCCGAGGGAACCCATGCCACGGTATACCTTGAACTGACGGCCCTGATAGATTTCTGTTTCACCAGGGGATTCTTCACAGCCTGCGAAGAGGGAACCAGCCATGATAACGTCAGCACCTGCTGCGATAGCCTTTACGATATCGCCGGAGTACTTGATACCGCCGTCAGCGATAACTGGGATATTGTACTTCTTAGCTACACATGCAACGTCGTAGATAGCTGTAATCTGTGGAACGCCGACACCAGCAACAACACGTGTTGTGCAGATAGAACCAGGGCCGATACCAACCTTAACAGCGTCTGCACCTGCCTTGATGAGCTCTTCAGCAGCTGCGCCTGTTGCGATGTTACCTGCGATAACAGGGATTTCTGGGAATGCTTCCTTAACCTTCTTGAGGCAGTTGATGATATTCTGGGAGTGACCGTGAGCGGAGTCGAGAACGAGAACGTCAACGCCAGCGTTGATGAGAGCAGATGCTCTTTCGAGAACGTCCTTTGTTACGCCGATAGCAGCACCGCAGAGGAGTCTGCCGCGAGCGTCACGTGCTGTGTTAGGATACTGAACAGCCTTTTCGATGTCCTTGATTGTGATGAGGCCCTTGAGAGCGCCGTTTTCGTCAACGAGTGGGAGCTTTTCAACCTTGTGCTTTGCAAGGATGTCCTTAGCTTCTTCAAGTGTTGTGCCGACAGGAGCTGTAACGAGGTTTTCGCTTGTCATAACGTCGCGAATCTTCTGAGCGTAGTCTGTCTGGAACTTGAGGTCACGGTTTGTGAGGATACCAACGAGCTTGTCGTTTTCGCAGATTGGAACACCGGAAATACGGAACTTAGCCATGAGGTTGTCTGCATCCTTGAGTGTATGATCTGGGGAAAGGAAGAATGGGTTGTGGATAACACCGTTTTCAGAACGCTTAACCTGGTCTACCTGATCAGCCTGTTCTTCGATAGTCATATTCTTGTGGACAACGCCGAGACCGCCTTCACGCGCAACAGCAATAGCCATACGAGCTTCTGTAACTGTGTCCATAGCAGATGTGATGATAGGCACGTTGAGCTTGATGTTCTTAGCGAGAGTTGTACCGAGTTCTACCTGAGAAGGTACGATGTCACTCTTTGCAGGGATGAGAAGTACGTCGTCAAATGTGATGCCCTGCTTGAGAAACTTTGTTTCAAAATTATCGTTTACCATATATTCCTCCATTTAGTTTTTATTATACTTATTATCTTCTAAATATAGCACAAATCGACAACTCTGTCAATGACAAATGCCAATTTTTAATTGGTGAAAAGCTGGCAATTTTATGTTATAATTATAGTACAGAAAATATGTGCCTTCCCCTTGAGGGGAAGGGGGACCGCTTGCGGTGGATGAGGTGTAGGACGAAGTCCGTATTATTTAATGTGAACTAAGTTCACACCACATTTCTTCACTATTCACTTTTACCTATAACTTAATCAAGCGAGGTCAATAATGAAAATTATCGAGCATGAAAATTATATTGAAATAAGGGAAACCGAGCGTTTTGCACCGAAGCATACCTTTGAGTGCGGTCAGTGTTTCCGCTGGTTTGAAAAGGACGGGAAATTCGAAGGCGTTGCCATGGGCAGGAAGCTGACCGTCTGGGCAGATGAAAACGCCATGTATATGACGGCCACAAAGGATGAATTCGAAACTGTCTGGCGAAAGTATTTCGACCTTGACAGAAGCTACGAAAGCATCGCGAAGGCTTTCACAGGCGATGAGTTTTTTGCTCAGGCTGTCGGGTATGGCCTTGGCCTGCGTCTGCTTAAGCAGGACCCTTGGGAAGCCTTGTGCTCATTCATCATTTCACAGTGCAACAATATTTCCCGAATCCAGAAAATCGTTGCAACTCTGTGTGAAAACTTCGGCGAGAAAATCGAGGGCGGATATGCTTTCCCGACTGCCGAAAAAATTGCAACCCTTGAGCTCAGTGACCTTGACGTCCTCCGCAGCGGATATCGTGCAAAATACATCCTTAATGCGGCAAAAGCCGTTGCAAACGGGGAGATTTCCTTTGAAAAAATGGAATCCATGCCTACGGACGAGGCACGTAAGTATATAATGAGCCTCAACGGTGTTGGCAGAAAGGTTGCCGATTGCTTCCTTCTTTTCGGTATGGCAAAGTATGACGCTTTCCCTGTTGACACCTGGATGAAGAAGGCGAAGGACCATTACGATATCAAAAATTACGGCGCTCATTTCGGCGAGTTTGCCGGCATCGCCCAGCAGTATATCTTCTATTATGCAAGAAGCCAGAAGATATAGCCAACCTACACCAGCATACCACCCGAGGGGAAGGGAGACCGCTTGCGGTGGATGAGGTGTAGCCACAGGCGCTTTATTAAATGCATCGCAGATACCTTGACGTTTGCAAAGCAAACATATCGAGCGGCAAAGCCGAATATCGAGCGCAATGGCGCATATCGAATCCGAAGGATATATCGCTTCTGCTTTGCGGAAATTATGCCTTCATCTTAAGTACTGCAATAGTTCTGACAGTCTTATAGCCGAGGGACTTATAAAGGCCGATAGCCTTTTCATTTGTAGAAACAACTTCAAGCTCAGCAAAGCCGCGCTCACTCATAAGGGCGCGGTTTGTTGCAAAAATTGCAAGCTGACGGCCGAAGCCGAGGTCCTGCGCCTCAGGAAGCACACAAAGATTTTCGATATGGTTGCCCATTTCGATAGTTACAGCCGCAATAGGCTTGTCCTGAGAGTTGATAGCAAGGAAAGTTTCGTATTCAAACATTTCCTCACGGTTGCCGTTAGGCACAATCTTGAAAGGCTCAGCACCGATGCTCTTACGCATATCGTAGAAAGCCTGACCGAGAAGCTCATAGTAATCTTCGTAATACTTGTCTTCGTAAGGCTCGAAAAGTGTAGCAGGTGTTGGGAGCAATTCATCGTTATAAATCATAGTGTGAGTTGCAATCCAAGGAAGGAAGCCGATTTTGCCGCAGAAATTGATAGCTGCAAGGTCGTCTGCAACGATACGGCATTCGAAGGATTCAGCCACAAACTTTTCCTTTGCAAGACGGGAAATGCTGTGCCAGAGCGCCTTGCCGATGCCCTGACGGCGTACTTCCTTCTTTACAACGATGCCCACGTCGATACGCTTGCCCATTGCAAAAGGCTGGAAGAAGCCGAAAGCCACGATTTCGCCGTTAAGCTCGAAAACGAAAACACGGCCGTCGTTGTGCGCGATTATATCTTCTATATTGAGAAGTATCTCCTTGGCATTTTCAAGAGCAATTTCCTTGACAGCCTCGAGATATTCAGGTTTATAAAGCTTTACCATTATGCCTCCATACGAGTAATATTTATACATTATAATTATAGCACAAAATATTTGAAAATACAATAAAATGATAGTTGTTTAACATTGTTGAAAATCATTATTTTATATGATAAAATTATTAAAAAGAAGCCTCCCTTGCTAAATTACCCCAACGGGAGGGTGTTCATCTGAAGAATGACAGATGCACGTATATCGATATAAATCTCTGATGAGATTTTCGATATGCGCTGTGCGCTCGATATGTTTCCAAGAAACTCGATATGTCAGAATGACAAGAATAAAAGGAGAAAAAATATGAAGATTCTTATTACAGGTTTTGAACCATTCGGCGGCGAATCCATCAATCCATCATGGGAAGCTGTAAAGCTCCTTCCTGAAAATATCGACGGCCACGAGGTCGTGAGAAAAATGCTTCCTTGCGTATTCATCAAGGCTGGCGACGTGCTC
>JAFYNW010000189.1 GCA_017547995.1 Clostridia bacterium
CGAGCTTGGCGTTGACTATATTCAGGGCTATTACTTCGCCCGTCCGATGCCTACCGACGAATTCCTTAAATTTATTGCCAATAATAATGCCTGAAGCTATTGATTTTTCGGAAGATTTGTGATATAAATATTCTTAGACGGTTTAAAAGCGACCGTTGATTATATCAAACGTTGTAAATATTAAAGGCGTTGAAAAAGAGAGTAGCATAAAAGGTATGTCCAGAGAGGAACAGATTGGTGTGATTGTTCCCATAACCGCTATGTGAAGTTCACTTTGGAGCCCTGATTCTGAACTTACAGTAGGAATCGGCGTATCCCCTGCGTTAAAGGGTCTGAGTGTCCCATATTTATGGGAAATCAGGGTGGTACCGCGGAATTTCTGTATTTTTCGCCCCTGTCGTAAGACGGGGGCGTTATTTTTTTATAATAACAATTTATCTAAGTCATAAAGGAGAAACCAATGAAAGAACAACTTACAAGTATCTTGGAAAAGACACTTACTGACATCAAGGCTGCTGAAACTTTTGAAGCTCTCGATGCTATCAGAGTAAACGTTCTCGGCAAGAAGGGCGAGCTCACAGCTATCCTCAAGCAGATGGGTAAGCTCGACGCTGAAATGCGCCCTGTTATCGGCGCTCTTGCAAACGAAGTACGCCAGTCCCTCGAAACAGCTCTCGAAGAAGCTAAGGCTGTTATGGACGAAAAGGAAACAGCTGCCAAGCTCGCTCGCGAAGCTCTCGACGTAACAATGCCTGGCACAATTCCTGTTCTCGGCAAGAAGCACCCTGTATCCATCGTTCTCGATGAAATCTGCGATATCTTCACAGGTATCGGCTTTACAATCGCTGACGGTCCTGAAGTTGAACTCGATTACTACAACTTCGAAGCTCTCAACATCCCACAGGGCCACCCTGCAAGAGACGAACAGGATACATTCTACGTTTCCGACAATATCGTTCTCAGAACTCAGACATCCCCAATGCAGATCAGAACAATGGAAAACAAGAAGCCACCTATCCGCATTCTTGCTCCTGGCCGTGTATTCCGTTCTGACGCACTCGACGCAACACACTCCCCTGTTTTCCATCAGATTGAAGGCCTCGTAGTTGCTAAGGGCATCACAATGGGCGACCTCAAGGGTACACTCGAGCTCTTCGCAAAGCGTCTTTACGGCGAAGACACAAAGGTTCGTTTCCGTCCTCACCACTTCCCATTCACAGAACCATCTGCTGAAATGGACGTACAGTGCTTCAAGTGCGGCGGCAAGGGCTGCTCTCTCTGTAAGGGCGAAGGCTATATCGAAATTCTCGGCTGCGGCATGGTTCATCCAAAGGTTCTCGAAGTTTGCGGCGTCGATCCTGAAGAATACACAGGCTTCGCATTCGGTATGGGTCTTGAACGTCTCGTTATGAGAAAGTACAAGATTGACGACATCCGTCTCCTTTCCGAAAACGACGTTCGTTTCTTGAATCAGTTCTAATAGGAGGATTAACTAATGAAATTACCATACAAATGGATTAAAGAATATGTTGACGTAAACGCTGATCCTAAGACATACGCTCACAAGATGACTATGTCCGGCTCCAAGGTTGAAGGCTATGAATGCCTCGGCGACGTCTTCTCCAACGTAGTTATGGCTCGCGTTGAAGAAATCAAGCAGCACCCAGCTGCTGACAGACTTGTTGTATGTCAGGTTAACATCGGCAAGGAAGAAAACATCCAGATCTGCACAGCTGCTACAAACCTCAAGGTTGGCGACTACATCCCTGCAGCTCTCCACGGTGCTAAGCTCCCAGGCGGCATCAACATCAAGAAGACAAAGATGCGCGGCGAAGAATCCAACGGTATGTTCTGCTCCATCGCTGAACTTAACGTTACACTCAACGACTTCCCTAACGCTATTGAAGACGGCATCCTCGTATTCGACGAACCAACAAACCTCGGTGAAGATGTAAAGGCTTACATGGGCCTCGACGAAATCATCTTCGATTTCGAAATCACACCAAACCGTCCTGACTGTCTCTCCGCTATCGGCCTTGCAAAGGAAACAGCTGCTACATTCGGCCTTCCATTCAAGGGTCACGAACCAGAAGTCAAGGAAACAGAAGGCGACATCAACGACTACATCTCCGTAAAGATTGAAAGCGACCTCTGCTCCCGCTACACAGGCGCTCTCGTCAAGGACGTAAAGATTGAGCCATCCCCAATGTGGATGAGACAGCGTCTCCGTGACTGCGGTATCCGTCCAATCAACAACATCGTTGACATCACAAACTACGTAATGCTCGAATATGGTCAGCCAATGCACGCATTCGACTATTCCTGCATCACAGACAAGGAAATCGTTGTACGTACAGCTAAGGCAGGCGAACAGATTGAAACTCTCGACGGCACAATGCGTGACCTTCCAGAAAACGCTCTCGTTATCGCTGACAAGGAACGTGCAATCGGCGTTGCAGGCGTAATGGGCGGCGCAAACTCCGAAATCACAGAAAACACAAAGATGATCGCTTTCGAAGCAGGTAACTTCAACGGCGTTTCCATCAGAAATACATCCCGCAAGCTCGGTATGCGTACAGAAGCTTCCGGCCGTTTCGAAAAGGGCCTTGACGCAGAAAAGACACTTCCAGCTATCATGCGTGCTCTCGAGCTCGTTGAAATGCTCGGCGCAGGTAAGGTTGTAGGCGGTATCACAGACGTATATCCAAATCCAAAGCAGCAGAGAGTTCTCCCTGTTGAATACGATAAGATCAACGCTCTCATCGGCATCGAGCTCTCCAAGGAAGAAATCGAAAAGTACCTCAATATGGTTGAATGCTTCGTAGAAGACGGCATGGCAAAGATTCCATTCTACCGTGACGATATCGAAAGAACAGCTGACCTTGCTGAAGAAGTTGCTCGTCTTTACGGCTACGATATGATTCCATCCACAATCAACGCTGGTGAAACAACACAGGGCGGCTACTCCGAAGCTCAGAAGTTTGAAAAGGCTATCAAGCAGTGGAGCATGGCTCTCGGTTATTCCGAAATGATGACACTCTCCTTCATCGGCGAAAAGGTATTCGACAAGCTCCACCTCGCTGAAAACGATGCAAAGCGCAACGCTACTGTTATCCTCAACCCACTCGGTGAAGACCAGAAGCTTATGAGAACAACATCCGTTCACTCTGCTCTCGAAATCGTTGCAAGAAACTACAACTTCAAGGCTCCATACGTAAAGCTCTTCGAAATCGCTAAGACATATTCTCCAAAGCTCGACGAAAACGGCAAGCCTGATATGAACGTGCTTCCTGATGAATACAAGATTCTCACAATGGCTAACTACGGCGCAGGCGACTTCTTCGCTATCAAGGGCGCTGTTGAAGCTCTCTTCAAGTCTCTTTCCATCAAGAACTTCACATTCGAGCCATGCAAGGACAACGTGATGTATCACCCAGGCAGAACAGCTGTTATCATGACAGGTGACAAGGTATTCGGTACAATCGGCCAGATTCACCCTGTTATTGCTAAGGAATACGGCATCGATACAGAAGTTTACATGGCTGAAATCGACACAGCAGTTATGTTCGAGCTTCACGAAGGCGAAAAGGTTTACAAGGCACTTCCTAAGTATCCTGCTGCTACACGTGACCTCGCTCTCCTCTGTGACGAAGACATCCCTGTAATCCACCTCGAAAACGCTATCCGCGAAGTTGGCGGCAAGATGCTCGAAGACGTAAAGCTCTTCGACGTATTCCGTCACGAAAAGCTGGGCGCAGGCAAGAAGAGTGTTGCATTCTCACTTACACTCAGAAATGCTGACCACACAATCACAG
>JAFYNW010000190.1 GCA_017547995.1 Clostridia bacterium
CATGGCGATTCTCACAAAGGGATGCCAGAAGCTGGGGTTGTGCGAGGATGGTACTTACGAAGCCTTGCTCGATATGCTGAAAATATATAATCTGCCGTATGACTGTGATTATTCGGCAGAAGAGCTTGTAAATGCGGCGAAAAATGATAAAAAGAGCGAAAGTGCAGGTATAAATCTCATTATTCCTGAAAAAATCGGCTGTTGCAAGGTGGAAAAGCTGAGCTATGATAGGCTTCTTGAAATCGTGAAGGCAGGTAAGTAATATGAATATCACCATTTCAAAAAGCGATTTTTCGGGAAAAATCCCGATGGCTTCATCAAAATCCCATCTGCACAGAGCGCTTATATGCGCTTCTCTCGGCAATAAGCCGACAAAACTCTATTATAACGGCTCGTCGGACGACGTTATTGCTACGATAAACTGCCTCAACGTGCTCGGTGCCAAGATAGACGACAAGGGTGAATATTTTGAAATAATCCCTGTTAAAGAGGCAAAGGGCGGTATAATCAACTGCAACGAAAGCGGCTCGACTCTGCGTTTTATGCTCCCGCTTGTGTGTGCGCTGGGGGTGGAATGTACCATCAAAGGCACGAAAAAGCTTCTTTCAAGGCCGCTTGACCCGCTTGTGAACGAGCTTGTCAGCCACGGCGCGGTGATTGAAAAAACTGAAGAGTATATAAAGACTTCAGGCAGACTTTCAGGCGGCAAATACAGCATCAGAGGTGACGTAAGCTCGCAGTTTATCACAGGTCTGCTGATGGCACTGCCACTGCTGAAAGAAGAATCAATTCTGGAAATAACTGGGAAGATTGAATCCCGTCCATATATAGAAATGACTCTCGATGCCCTTAAAAACTTCAGCTGTACTGCTGAAACTGAGGACGAGAGAGTGTATAAAATCGTGCCGATGGGACGATATAACAATCCGGAAAGCCTAAGGGCAGAGGGCGATTGGTCCAACGGTGCATTCTGGTGTGTCCTCGGTGCATTGCTTGAAAACGGCATCGAAATCGAGGGCCTTGAAACAGATTCGGCTCAGGGCGATAAGGCTATAATCGGTATAAGCAGGCTTGCCGGTGCAAGCGTTGAAATCTGTGATAGCTGCATCCGCATCGCCAGAAACGGGCTGAAAAGCTTCAGCTATAACTGCGGCAATACGCCTGACCTTGTGCCTGTTATGTCTGTCCTCGCCTCTGTCTGTGAAGGGCAGAGCAGACTTTATAACGTCGAGCGACTTCGTATGAAGGAGAGCGACCGTATCGAAACCACGATGGATATGATTTGCTCCCTTGGCGGTGAAATAGAGTATAAAGAGGATGCGCTGATTATAACGGGCAGGGAAAAACTGGAAGGCGGCACTGTAGATTCTCACAATGATCACAGAATAGCAATGTCTGCCGCAGTAGCCTCTGCGGTGTGCAAAAATCCTGTTACAATAACGGGCGCAAATGCGGTTAATAAATCCTACCGAAGCTTTTGGAATGTCTTTGAAAGCATCGGTGGAAATGTAAATAAATGGGAGGAATAGGATATGGCATCATATTTTGGCAACAAGCTTAAAGTTTCGCTTTTCGGCCAGTCACACGGCAGCGCAATAGGCGTGAATATCGAAGGTCTGCCTGTTGGTTTTGAAATTGATATGGTAAAGCTTGATAACTTTACAAGCCGTAGAAAACCTAATAAATCGGGGCTTTCAACCTCCCGCAACGAAGGGGATAAGTTCGAAATCCTCGCAGGGCTCACAGATAATAAGGTCTGCGGTGCTCCTGTGTGTCTTATCATCAGAAACGAGGACGCAAAATCCAAGGATTATGAAAATCATATCTATCCGCGTCCCGGTCATGCCGACCTTACGGCAATGTATAAATATGGAAAATCTGCCGACTTCAGAGGCGGCGGACATTTCTCTGGAAGACTGACAGCACCCTTGTGTATCGCAGGCGGTATTGCAAAGCAGATTCTGGAAGAAAATGGAATATTTATTGGGGCTCACATCAAAAGCATCCATGGCATAAGCGACAGTAAAATGGATATGGCAAGAGTGAAGAAATCCGATTTTGAAAGCTTTGCCGATATTCTTTTCCCAACCTTTGACTCGGAGCAGGGCGAGAAAATGAAGGCTGAAATCCTTAACGCGAGAGAGAATCTTGATTCTGTCGGCGGCGTCATCGAGTGTGCCGTAATCGGTATGCCGAAGGGTGCAGGTCAGCCTATGTTTGACGGCATCGAAAACCGAATCGCTTCCATGATTTTCGGTATCGGCGGCATCAAGGGCATCGAATTCGGCGCGGGCTTCGGCAGTGCTGAAATGTACGGCTCAGAAAATAACGATGATTTTTATCTCGACAATAAGGGC
>JAFYNW010000022.1 GCA_017547995.1 Clostridia bacterium
CCTGCTACTGCACAGCCGCAGAGAGCGGAAAGCTTGCCGGAATAGGACTTGATGTACATAGTTGTAAGGCAGGAAAGCATACCTGCGCGTACGATTTCTTCTTCTGTCTTGCCGAGGCTCTTACCTGTGATAAATGCAGGCATCATAGCGAGAAGGCCGTGAGAGCCGGAGCCTGTAAGGCTCATTGCAGGCTTGCCAGCGCCGGAAAGACGTGCTTCGATACCGCCGCATGCTGCGATTTCGGAGCTCTTCTGCCAGTTGTCAGAATATCTCTTGCCGCCGTTCTGTTCGATGAGAATCTTTGTCATAGGAACGATATCCTTTTCGATACCTTCGTCGAGAAGAGCTGTATCCATGAGGAATGCTTCCTGAAGGAACATCATTTCTTCGATAGGACCGTTAAGGCAGTAATCGTAGATTTCTCTGAATGTATAGTTGTTGATGCAGTCGTCAGCTGCAGCTGCTGCAGCTTCTTCATCATTTGTGAAGATAACTTCACCATTCTTCTTCATTTCAACGATGTTTGTGTGGCTGTTCTTTACTGTAACTTCGCCAACACCTGCATCTGTTGTAACCTTTGCATAGATATAGATCTTGGAATCGATACCGGAAAGTTCTGTATTTACCTTGCCTTCAGCGAGAAGCTGGCGAGCCTTTACCATATCTTCTTCTGTAATGCTTTCGATTACGAGAAGACCCTTTGAGCTGTCGCCTGCAATCGCACCGATAGCAGCGGCATAATCCTTACCCATATCAGGTGTACCCGGAATAGGACATGTAAGAGCATTCTTGAAGATGCCGGAGTTGAGGCTCATTTCAACCTTTTCAACCTTACCTGGCACGATATCTCTTGCTTTAGCACAAGCGTAGGCGATAGCGCCCGGTTCTGTGCAGCCAAAAGCTGGCTTGATGTCATTCTTAACGAAAAGCGCTAAGTTTTTCATAACTTTACCCCACATAAATTAAAATATTTTATCTATTATATTATACATTAAAATTTTTTCATTTGCAAGGCAAAAATAGCACTTTTTTGCAATTTTTTTACAAAAAACAGCACCTACACGGTTGTGGATACTCTACCCTGAAAGGTGTGTTTCCCCAAAAAGTAAATGTGCATCACTTTACACCCTCCTTTCCGCTTTGTCAAGTAGAAAATCCCCTTGTAATTTTGTATATATTGCCAACGGGATTTACGCCCTTTTCCCTTGACATTTCCCCTCGCACCCACTACAATATATAGTGCAGACACTTATATGCAGTTACAACATTTAGTTTTCTGCATTGCACAGAAGCAATAGATATTGTGGGTGTGACGTTTATCTCCCACTTATCTCAACGGAAGTATATAACAACGATGACAATATAAAGGAGAAAATATGAACATAGGAACAAGCGGTCTTTCCGTTCTCAAAAAGCGCTATCTCATCAAGGACGAGATGGGCAACCCTACCGAAAACGTTGAAGATATGTTCAATCGTGTGGCGGACACTATCGCTTCTGCCGACGAAAAGTACGGCGGTGACGTCAAGAAATCTGCCGAAACCTTCTATAATATGATGACAGAGCTGGAGTTTCTGCCAAACTCCCCTACTCTTATGAACGCAGGCCGTCTTCTCGGTCAGCTTTCCGCCTGCTTCGTCCTCCCTGTCGACGACAGCATGGAGGATATCTTCGAAGCCATCAAGAATGCTGCCCTCATCCACAAATCGGGCGGCGGCACAGGCTTTTCCTTCACACGTCTCCGTCAGAAGGGTGCACCCGTAAACTCCACAGGCGGTGTGGCAAGCGGTCCCGTTACCTTCATGAAGGTATTCAACTCTGCAACAGAGGCTGTCAAGCAGGGCGGCACACGCAGAGGCGCTAATATGGGTATGCTCCAGATTGACCATCCGGACATCCTTGAATTCATCGACTGCAAGGCAGACGGCAGCGAAATCACAAACTTCAACATCTCCGTTGCAGTGACAGAAAAGTTTATGGAAGCGGCTATAAAGGGCGAAAACTATGACCTTATCGACCCTCGCACAAAGGAAACTGTCGGTCAGCTCAACGCAAAGGAAGTATTTGATAAGATAGTCACAGCCGCTCACAAGAATGGCGAGCCTGGCATCGTATTCATCGACCGTCTCAACCGCGACAACGTTGTGCCGAATCAAGGCAAGATTGAAGCTACAAACCCATGCGGCGAGCAGCCTCTTCTCCCTTATGAAAGCTGTAACCTCGGCTCAATCAACCTTGTTGCTATGCTCAGGGAAACAGAAAACGGCCATGAAGTGGATTTTGAAAAGCTTGAGCGCGTGACACGCAACGCTGTACACTTCCTCGACAACGTAATCGACGTAAACAACTACCCTCTTGAAGCCATCGGCAAGACTACACGCGACACAAGAAAAATCGGTCTCGGTGTAATGGGCTTTGCTGATATGCTTCTCCTTCTCGGCATTCCATACAACTCTGAAGAAGGCGTTGCTATGGCTGAAAAGGTTATGGGCTTTATCAATAACACAGCCAAGGACGAAAGCAGAAAACTTGCTCAGGTCCGCGGTGCATTCCCACTCTTTGCTGAAAGCATCTATGCTGAAGGCGACCCTGTCAGAAACGGCACAGTCACAACTATCGCCCCAACAGGCACACTTTCCATCATCGCAGGCGTTTCCTCCGGCGTTGAGCCTGTATTTGCTTACGTATTCATCCGTAACGTTATGGACGGCACAGAGTTTATCGAAGTAAACCCAATCCTCAAGAAGACTCTTCTCGACAGAGGCATCTATTCCGATGCTCTTATGAAGAAGATTTCAAGTGAAGGCTCTCTCGCTCACATCGACGAGATTCCAGAGGATATCAAGCGCGTATTCGTTTCCGCTCACGACGTAAGTCCTGAATGGCACATCAGAATGCAGGCGGCTTTCCAGAATAACATCGACAACGCGGTAAGCAAGACTGTAAACTTCGAAAGCTCGGCTACAAAGGAAGACGTTGAGGAGGTTTACCTCCTCGCTTACAAGCTTGGCTGCAAGGGTGTCACAATCTATCGTGACGGCAGCCGTATGGGTCAGGTGCTCAACGTGGGCAAGGTCAACAACGGTGAAAAGGCTGAATCCGAAGCTCCTCCTTACGGCAGTATCGTGCCTCGCTCCCGTCCTGTCATCACTCAGGGCTACACAGAGCGTGTGAAAATCGGCTGCGGCAAGCTTTACATCACAGTAAATTACGATGAAAACGGCATTTGCGAGGTCTTCACAAGCACAGGCAGACACGGCGGCTGTCCATCCCAGTCGGAGGCTATCAGCCGTCTGACCTCCATCGCACTCCGCTCGGGCGTTGATATCAATTCCATTCTCGAGCAGCTTCGAGGCATCCGTTGTCCTTCCACAATCCGTCATCACGATATGTGCGTAACAAGCTGTCCTGACGCTATCGCAAAGACAATCGAAAAGGTTATGAAGATGCACGATGCAGCTCAGGCAATCAAGGCTGAAGCTGAAAAGCCTGCTCCTGCCCCTGCACCAAAGCCACAGGCTAAGGCTGACGAGGACAAGCATACCATGATGTATTGTCCTGAATGCGGCGAGAAAATCGAGCACGCAGGCGGATGCGTAATCTGCCCTAACTGCGGCTATTCCAAATGCGGATAAAGTATAAAAAAAGCCATCCATAAGGGTGGCTTTTTGAAGTTATAAGTAAGAGTGAATAGTGAAAAAGTGCGGTGTGCTCTGCACGGATTAAACAGGTTTCTTAAGCAATTTACGTCTGCATTTTAATGATTTTGAGTAATATTCAACTGTTATATTACAATTCGTAATCGCAAATAAAAATATTTTTCGATTTTTGTCCCATTTTTGCGCGTTGAATTGTCTTATATACAGAAGAAACTATTGCAGGGGCAAATCACGATTTGCCCGCGGGACATTCGTGAATGTCCTCTGCATGAA
This sequence comes from Clostridia bacterium, assembly GCA_017547995.1. Lineage (GTDB taxonomy): Bacteria > Bacillota > Clostridia > Oscillospirales > Butyricicoccaceae > SIG471. Next base: position 3,933 of record JAFYNW010000022.1, read on the forward strand.
AGGAGCGGTAGTATGAAAAAATATCTTACAAAGCAGATATTGCTGACAATACTTTCGGTCATCGGTGTATTTGCTTTGTTTGCTTTTCTTTTCGGTCAATATGTGCTTATCGAAGATGACTTTTTCCTTGACGGCGAGGTAGCTTTTGTTGTTCGCTCTCTCGATGGTAACAGCAGAGTTTATGCAACCGAAGAACAAAGCGACCTTGTCAGAGAATGGCTGACTACCCTCGAAAAAATAAACGATACATACCGAGATGACGTTTTTGTTTTCAATTCTCCCGTTATCCGCATAAAAACAAACGATTCGACAATTTTTCTCGATGATTTCAACGATGATATTATAGTATACATTACAACAGACGGAATAACCGAAGGTGCTCTGCAGAAATCTGTAACAGCAAGATCAAATGACAAAGAATTGACACAACGCATATTTGAAATATGTCGCAAAGCAATGAAAGGCGCCCAATCAACATCCGACCCTGTATGGCTGGAGTAGAGATCTTAAACACCTCATCCACCATCTTCGATGGTCCCCCTTCCCCTCAAGTGGAAGGCTTAATAATGCAAAAAACCACCCTTGATGGGTGGTTTTTGTTTTACTTCATTGCGTCTTTTCTTAAATAATATCTTACGATTCTGTTTTCGCCCAGCATTTTTTCTGCCTTTTCGGAAACCTCTCCAACAAGCTGACCGTTTTCGACGCGTCTGCCCGTTGTATGTGTCACAGGGAGGACTTCCTTCAGCTCACCGAGCATCTTATTATACGCAGGGCCTTCGATATCCATAAGCTCAAACAGCTCACTCATAAGATAGCAAGGGCTGATTGGCTCGCCTTCGCCCCTGATATCGCCATACCGAGCCTTCGCCGCGTCATTCGCCCAGATAATATACGGTGTGGAATAATAATTAAAGAAAGCCTCGTCGCTTTCGCCGAGAATATCCACGCCCATTTCGATATAGACAGAGTTGCCGTCGCCAAGCCATGGATTATGGTCGCCGAAAAGCACCACAAAGATTGGCTCACTTTCCTCGTTGAGAGTATCGAGCATGGTCTTCAATTCCTTCTGCGTATCCTTGATACCGCCGAGGTAATTATTGAGAATATCGCGGCTTTCGTCGGAAATGCCCTCGTTGAGAATATGGTTGTCGCCATAATAAAGCTTGCCGATTTCATAAGGGCCGTGATTCTGATAGGTTACGCTGAAATTGAAATAAGGGCCTTCGTCCTTGTGTTCCTCGTAATTTGCGATAATATCAGGGAAAAGCACGCTGTCAGGCGCAACGTTGTTGTCATAGATATACTTGAAGTGATTTTCTGTGAAGAAATAACGGTCGAAACCGAGGTTTATATTGGCATTGAGGCGGTTATAGAACCATTCATAGCCAGGGTGTGCGCCCTCTGTCACGTAGCCGTTGTCACGCAGATAATGCACGTATGACCAGGATGGCGTACGGAATGAGCCGAGGGATGAGAAGCCTGTGAGGAAGCATCTTTCTGTGTCGATTGTGCCGCCTGCGAAGATATTTGTCACAAGCTCACCGCTGTAATTCTCTGCCTTGAGCTCGTGCCAGACCTCGTAGACCTCAGGGTTGATTTCGAGAGAATCAAACTTTGTAAGGTCATTGAAGGCCTCAAGCATAATGCCGATGATGTGAGGCTTTTTGTCCTCAGGCATAGCATCGTCACCATATTTATCGAGAAGAGCGAGAGCCGCTTCCTCGCTGTATCCTTCAGGGGCGGGGTCGCTCATCTTTGTGATACTGTTGAAGAATGGATAGACAAAGCCGCGGGAGATATAGCGCTGAGTATCCGACCAGATATTGATAAGGCCGTTGTTTTCAACCTTGAGATAGACGCTGTCGCTGAGATAATATTTTGGGAAGAAAGTAAAGCCGACGACAGCAAGAAGAATGAGGGCGGCAATTCTCGTCTTATATGCCTTCATTTTGCCGGGACAGAGGAAATAAAGCGCGATTGTACCGAGCACAACACACGCGCCGAAAATCACAACGCGAGGAGCGAATTCGAGAGTGTAATTACCCTTTGTGATGTTGACCATTTCTGTGAAAAGCTTGAGGTCTTCAAAATAGAGCGGGTCATTGCGGAGGGCAAGCTTATAATAGTTTACGCCCGAGCCGAAGAAGATTATTGCCGACGGGATAAAAAACGCGAGCCACGCTCTGCCGATGAGCAGATAGCTGACAAGCAGGATGAATACCACAGGCGCAAGATTGAGCGCAATCAGCATAGGAATCTTAAAATAGCTGACCAGCATCGGGATGCCGAAGTTTGCCGATGCCACAACGAGAGTGCACAAGCCGACGCAGACGGCGGCAAGCACCATCATTATAATATGATATGCCCACAAAAGACCGGCATTTTTCTTGTTGCAAGCCGGGTCGAGAGCCTTTATCTTCAGATTTTTCTTTTTCATTTTATAAGTATCTCCATTTTTCTTGAAAATAACGCATATTTACCATTATATAAATAATAGCATATTATGACAATAATTTCAAGTGAGCACTGCTTCATTGACATACGTCCCGTACGTTGATATAATATATACGTAATTTCTGCCAGACATCGTGCAGTTATCGGGAGGACACTATGATTAAAAACGACTATACTATCCGCATTACTCAGAAAGAGGACTATCTCCCAACCGAAATCATCGTCCGTCAGGCCTTCCTCAAGAAAGACAAGCCTGTCTGCCTTGAGCATTATCTGCTCAATCAGCTGAGAAAAAACGATGATTTTATCCATGAGCTGGACTTCGTCATGGAAAAGGACGGCAGAATTATCGGGCAAAACGTCTTTGTAAAGGCAAATATCAAGGCTGACGACGGCAGGGATATCCCTGTGCTTACAATGGGGCCTATCTCCATCGTGCCTGACCTTCAAAGACAGGGCTACGGCAAGGCAATTCTCGATTATTCCCTTGAAAAAGCCGCTGAAATGGGCTTTGGTGCCGTCTGCATCGCAGGTAATATCAAGTTTTATCAGCACAGCGGCTTTAAGTATGCGAGCGAAATGGGTATCCGCTATCACGGCCTGCCTGAAGGGGCGAGTGCGGCATTTTTCCTCTGCAAGGAGCTGAAAAACGGCTTCCTTGACGGTGTGACGGGCGAATATGCAACTCCGCAGTGCTATTTCGTCACTCAGGAGGACACCGACCGCTATGACAAGGATTTTCCTGCCGCTGCGGAATAATTTCATCTCAATACCGACTTATAACGGGCACGGCAGGACGCTGTGCCTGTTTTTCTGTAAAATAATGTGAAAAGATTTCAATATATGTCTTTACTATTTTATAAATAAATGATATTATATTGATATATGCGATGAATTTTATAAATTGACTTCTCTATGAATCGTGTAGGGGCAATTCACGAATTGCCCGCGGGACGTTACAGACAACGTCCCCTACGGATAATGCAAGTCGGAAATCCGCATTTGAATATGTAATTAAAAATCAAGGAGAATATAAAATGGCTAATCCAACACTCAAGATGCACATTCAGGATATGGGCGTTATCGAAATCGAGCTCTACCCTGAAATCGCACCTATTTCTGTAGAAAACTTCCTCAAGCTCTGCAAGAGCGGCTTCTATGACAACACATTCTTCCACCGTGTTATCCGTGACTTCGTTATTCAGGGCGGCGACCCAACAGGCACAGGTACAGGCGGCCCTGGCTGGCGCATCAAGGGCGAATTCGCTGCTAACGGCGTAAAGAACGACCTCAAGCACACACGCGGCGTTCTCTCCATGGCTCGCGCAATGGACTATAACTCTGCAGGCAGCCAGTTCTTCATCATGCACGCTGACGCTCCACACCTTGACGGCGAATACGCAGCTTTCGGCAAGGTAACAAAGGGTATGGACGTTGTTGACGATATCGTTGCATGCTACTACATCGGCAGACGCGGCGTTATCGAAAAGGTTGAAGTTTCCGAATAATTTACATAAGAGGAGTATTATGGACACCCGATTACAAAAACTTATCTTTGAAAATCCTGCTGTTTTCAAGGTTTCAAAAGGCGAAGAAACTCTCTGGCTCAATCCGCTCAAGGAATCCTTTGACGCTGTGAAGGACAATCTTTCCGTGACAAAGGAACAGATTCAGGACGCAAGCGACCGTCTTGAACGCTTCGCACCATTCATCGAAGAAGCTTTCCCTGAAACAAAGGAAAGTGACGGCATCATCGAATCCCCGCTCCGCGAAATCGAAAATATGAAGGAGCTTCTCTCCCAGAAGTTCTCCACAGAAATCGCAGGCAGACTCCTTCTCAAGATGGACTCTGATTTGCCTATCGCAGGCTCTGTAAAGGCGAGAGGCGGTATCTATGAAGTGCTTCACTACACAGAAAAGCTTGCTCTCGAAAACGGCATCATCACAGAAGATGACAACTATAAAGAGCTCATCCACCACAAGGATTTCTTCCAGAAGTATGCTATCCACGTTGGCTCCACAGGCAACCTCGGCCTTTCCATCGGCATTATGTCCGCTGTTATCGGCTACCGCGTGACTGTGCATATGTCAAGAGAAGCAAAGCAGTGGAAGAAGGACAAGCTCCGCTCCTACGGTGTTAACGTTGTGGAATATGACGGCGACTTTACAGAAGCTGTACATCAGGGCAGAGCCCTTTCCGACACAGACCCAATGAGCTACTTTGTCGACGATGAAAACTCCATCAATCTCTTTATGGGCTATGCTGTTGCGGCTGAGCGCCTTCAGCGTCAGCTTGAGGATATGGACATCACAATCGATGAAGAGCATCCGCTTTTCGTCTATCTCCCTTGCGGTGTAGGCGGTGCTCCGGGCGGTATCACTTTCGGTCTCAAGCACGTTTTCGGTGACAACGTCCATTGCTTCTTCGTTGAGCCTACAAACTGCCCATCTATGCTTATTGGTATGGCATCAGGCCTTCACAACGATATTTCTGTTTACGATATGGGTCTTTCCGGTCTCACACACGCAGACGGTCTTGCTGTCGGCAGACCATCCAAGCTTGTCGGCAAGCTTATGGAAGGCTTGCTTTCCGGTGTATTCACAATCGATGACTATCGTCTTTACGATTTCCTCCGCGACCTTGACAAGAGCGAGCAGATTTTCATCGAGCCATCGGCTTGCGCAGCCTTCAAGGGTGTACTCGGTCTTGAAGAATATCTCGACGGCAGAGCATACGTTGAGGACAACGAGCTTACTGAGCTTATGGACAATGCTGTGCATATCGCTTGGGCAACAGGCGGTGCTCTCGTGCCAAACGGCGAAAGAAACGAATTTTTGGATACGTATTTGTAATATTGTTTATCTTATGCGGGAGGGCGTGGAAACCCTCCCCTACACTTTTTCCACTATATATCATTATATAACATCATAAAGGAGTATATAGCTATGCCTGAAATCAGTCTTAATATGCTGCTTATTCTCTGTCCGCTGATTTTCCTCTCCTGCTTTGTTGACGCAGTTGCAGGTGGTGGCGGTGTTATCTCTCTCCCTGCATATCTTTTCATCGGTCTGCCATCCCATTACGCATTGGCAAGCAACAAGTTTTCCGCTTTCGTAGGCGGTATTTCCGCTACACTCAAGTACGTGACAAGCGGCAAAATCAATTTCTCCGCTGCAATCTGGTCGGCTGTCGGCGCTCTCATCGGCGCAAGTATCGGCTCGGGTTTTGCTCTCTTCATCGCATCCGAAACTCTCAAGACGATTATGCTCATCGCACTTCCTGTCGTTGCGGTATTCCTCGTCTGGCAGAAGGACAAGATGATTGCTCCAAAGCCTGTTGAGCGTACAAAGATGCAGAAAATCGTAATCAGCTTCCTCATCGGTCTCGGTATGGGCATCTACGATGGTCTTATCGGCCCTGGCACAGGCACATTTATGATTATGCTTTTCTCTGCTCTCCTCGGCTATGATTTGCTGACATCCAGCGGCTGTGCAAAGCTTTCCAATCTTGCAAGTAACATGGCGAGCGTTGTGATTTTCCTTTTCAGCGGCAAAATCGTATATCTTCTCGCAATTCCTGCGGCGGCTTGCGGTGCTTTGGGCGCATATTTCGGCGCAAAGTACGCTATCCGCGGCGGCAGCAAGAAGGTGCAGTACTTTATGTTCATCGTACTCATCATGCTGTTCGTAAAATTCGCAGTCGATTTGTTTATTTAATGAATAAAGACCATCCATACGGGTGGTCTTTTTTTGTGCCTGCGGTGGTATTGTGTAGGGGCGGGACGTTGTAAACGCCGTCCCCTACGATTTAATGAGCAATGAATGATTTCGGCATCTCCGATGGATTGATTAAACGGACCGTCGAGGACGCCGGTCCCTACAATATTGTATGTAGGGGCAGGTTTCCATGCCCGCCCGCATATTGACTTTACCGCAACTATAATATATAATTAAATCATATCCCATTCAAAGGAGGCGCAATATGAAAAATAACAAGAAAAATGACATCAAAAGAAAAAACAATATAATTATAACTATGTTTTTTATCTACTTTATTTTTGCATTGTACATCTTCTTTGCTTCCGCAGAGCACGGACTTATCAGAAGTAAGGGATTTATAAACCTTTACAATTCATTTTACTGGATAAGGCTCATTCTTGTCGGCGTTGTTTCGGCAATATTCTGGGGACTCTATGTTTACCTTATGAATAAGTGGGAAATCACTTTCCGTTGCCCATACTGCAACAGAGTTATGGAAACCAACAAGATAGTGCCAAATCCTGCCGAAGGCTTTATGGGTACGCAAACCTGTCCAAACTGCAAACACGAATTCACCCCAAAAATCGAAGAATAGCTTCCTCGCCTCCATTATGACAATGGAGGCTTTTTC
>JAFYNW010000191.1 GCA_017547995.1 Clostridia bacterium
AGCTCCGTCACCCAAGCCGCTCCAAGAAGCTCAAGGATTTCTTGAACTAGAGAATAGCCACTTCATAAATCAATAGCACATTCATCGCTGGCTCTTTTTCCACCAATAATGCCTGAAAATCCTCGTTAATACATCAAGTATTGCCTGCGGCTTTCAGACATTCTGGCGAAAAAATATCTCACCGCTGAACGCACTCTGATTTAATCAGCGGCTATTGAATAACATATCTAAAGGCAGACTTCGGTCTGCCTTTTTTGATTTACTTTACTCTATTTAATAAAAATCATATTTCCCATAAAATCCCATATATATCACTTGAGGTGATATTATGGAAAGCAAAAGAGAAGGGCTGATTTACACTGCCATTACTGTTATATCCATTATACTCTGTCTGTTTTTAGGCAGTATAATGATAAGAGGAAAGCAGATGCCCGCCACCTCGCAAAGCGAAACACAGTATTTCAGTGAGGTGAAAATAGTGGAAGAAAAGCAGATTGATATAGTTATAACTCAGGAGGAGATAGCACAAAAGTTCAGTGCAATGCTGCCTCAAAATTTCCCGAAGGACAGCGTGAAAATCAGCATCAGCACAGACGGTACTATTTACACAGGAATGACCGTTTCACGAAACGACGTCGAAGCAATAGCGGCAGACAGAATTGGCATCAAAGAAAAGCTTATGCTTCGTATGCTGCCTGAAAAATTTGAAATGGGAATATGGTATAACGCCGCCTTCGACGAGGAAAGCGGAATGCTGAGTTTCACAGTCGACGGCTTCAATATCAACGGAATGCACACGGCAAACAGCATCATCCCAAGCGAAATAACCCACGAAATTGCACAGGCTGTAAATAAAGTCCTCCTTGACTCAGGCTATTACTTTACAAAAATCGAAATAACCGACGGAGCGATATTGCTCAGACCATAATGGCAGGGAAACCTGCCTTTTTTATTGAAGATTTTGCCGTAATGTGATAGAATAATCTTATCAATACAACGGGGGCGGATGCTATGCTCAATAAAATTGCCGAAAAGGACTATCCACAATATATTCCACTTGCCCGTGCACACGATTGCGGCAGGATTTATCCTCTTGCCATAGCCGAAGGCATTCAGGGTGGTGATATCTTCACAAACGATAAATCTGTGCTTATGTGGGCAAACAGTGGCTTTGCCTATATTGCAGGGGAGATTACGTCGGATTTTCTCGATGAAGTCCATGCGCTGATGACAGACCGGGATAAATCCAAGCGCTTTATCCTGCTGACGCAGGACAAGCCTGCCCTTGAATATTTCTCGGTTAAAACCGACGTATCCATCGAAAAGCGTTACCTTTATGAGCATACAGGCAAAATGCCGTCAATATCCAACCTGCCCGATGGCTATGCGATAAAGGAAATCGATAAAAATATCTTCACAAAGCTTAGCGGCAAGGTGACACCGTCACTTTTCTGGCAGAATGCAGACGATTTCATCAGGCAGGGCAAGGGCTACTGCATTATGCATGGTGAGGAAATTGCCGCGTGGGCGTTTTCGGCAGCGGTAAGCAGTGATGAAATCGACATCGGCATCGAAACGGCAGAAAGCCACAGACAAAAAGGGCTTGCAGTCATTATAGCCGCAAAAATGGTGGAATATACCATATCGCAGGGCAAAAATCCCGTCTGGGCGTGTTATTATAAAAATATGGCATCCCAGCGCATTGCCGAAAAGCTTGGATATATTAAAACGGGCGAGTGCAATATAATCAAAGCCTTGTAAAATCACACCCTTGCACAATCGCTTATTTTATGATACAATATATTGGATAAGAACCAGGCAAAAAATCAGTTAATATATAGGTTTATCAACAACCAGGAGGAAAGATGAACGATAAAATTTTAAGCTGTGTCGACAGGGCAACAAAACCTGCACGATACACAGGCGGCGAATACAACTCCATCGTCAAGGAAAACTGCGAATTCAACTATGCAATCTGCTTCCCTGACGTATATGAAATCGGCATGTCCCACCTTGGCTCAAAGATTCTCTACGGTCTTCTCAATGAAATCGACGGCGTATGGTGCCAGAGAATTTTTGCTCCTTTCAACGATATGGAAGCTGAAATGCGCAAGCGCGACCAGGCTCTCTATGCCCTTGAAAGCGGTATGGACGCAAAGAAATTCGATATGCTCGGCTTTACAATGCAGTATGAGCTCAACTACGCAACAATCGTAAATATGCTCGAGCTTGCAGGCCTCAAGTATTATTCCAAGGACAGAGAAGAATCTGACCCAATCATCATCGGCGGCGGCCCTTGTGTTTATAACTGCGAGCCTGTTGCAGATTTCTTCGACGTTGTCCTCATCGGTGAAGCTGAAGAGGTTTTGCCTGAAATCATTCACATTTACAGAGAAAACAAGAAGGCATGCGGCACAAAGCTTGATTACCTCAAGAAAATCTGCAAGATTCAGGGTATCTACGTGCCATCCTTCTATGACGTAACGTATCTCGAAAACGGTAAGGTTGACAAAATCACAGCTAAAAACGGCGCACCTGACGTTGTTGTAAAGGCTATCGTTGAAGATTTTGACAAGGTATATTATCCAAAGAGCTTCGTCGTGCCAAGCACAGACATCGTCTTTGACCGTGCAATGGTTGAGCTTTTCCGCGGTTGCCGTCGTGGCTGCCGTTTCTGCCAGGCAGGTTATACATACCGTCCAATCAGAGCAAAGCAGCTTGAAACAGTCCTCAATCAGGCTAAGGAGCTTGCAAAGAATACAGGCTTTGACGAAATGAGCCTCACGTCCCTCAGCTCCAGTGACTATCCATACATCGCGCCTCTCTGCGACCAGATGATGGACTATTTTGAAGACAAGCACATCAGCATTGCGCTCCCATCTCTCCGTGCCGATACTTTCGATATTTCCATTATGGAAAAGATTCAGAAGGTGCGTAAGAGCGGTCTTACTTTCGCTCCTGAAGCAGGATCACAGCGTCTCCGTGACGTTATCAACAAGAATCTCAAGGAAGAAGAGCTTTATGAAGCTTGCGGCCTTGCATTCGAGTCCGGCTACAACAATATCAAGCTTTACTTCATGATTGGTCTTCCAACAGAAACAAACGAAGACCTTGAAGGCATCGCAAAAATCGTACGCGGTGTTATCTATACATTCAAGCAGCGCGGCACAAACAAGGCTAAGGGCATCAAGATTGCCATCGGTTGTGCAACGTTCGTGCCAAAGGCACAGACACCATTCCAGTGGGTTGGTCAGGTTACAAGAGATGAAGCTGAAGCAAAGCAGCTCCACCTCCGTGAAAATATGAAAATCAAGAACGTAAATCTTTCCACACATTACTCTGTGGGCAGCTATCTTGAAGCAGTATTCGCACGTGGCGACAGACGTCTTGCTCCTGTAATCATCAGAGCACACGAGCTCGGCTGTAATCTCGACGGCTGGGACGAAAACTTCAAGCCTGATATGTGGCTTCAGGCATTCAAGGACTGTGGTGTAGACGGTGACTTCTATGCATTCACACAGTACGAAAAGGATGATACTTTCCCATGGGATCATATTTCCTCCGGCGTACGCAAGGATTATCTCTGGAATGAATATCAGAAGGCTCTCCGCGGCGAAGCAAGCCCAGACTGTAAGGCAGGCTGCTCCAATTGCGGTGCATTATCACTTATGAAAGGCAGGAAGTGTGATGTTTAACGTAAGACTTAAGTTCAGCAAGACAGGCGGATGCTCTTATATCTCCCATCTCGACCTTATGAGAACACTCCAGCGCTCCTTCGTAAGAAGCGGCCTTCCTGTAAAGTATACACAGGGCTTTAATCCACATATCTATCTCTCCATCCTCGCTCCGCTTTCCACAGGCTTTGAAAGTCAGTACGAGCTTGTTGATTTCAGCTTCGACAGCGAAGCTTATCCTGAAAATATCATCGAAAAGCTTAACAACGCTTTCCCAAAGGGTATTCAGGCTGTTGAAATCTATGAAGGCGGCAGAAAGCCTGGCGAAATCGCATACAGCGTATACGAAATCGTCTATGAACGCGGCAAGGCAGAAGAAATGGCTGACTTCCTCAAGCAGCCTGTAATCATCACAAAGGAATCCAAGCGTCAGAGCAAGGAAATCAACGTGAATGACTACATCCGTGAAATCAAGTTTGAACAGATGGGCGAAAAGGTCAAGTGCACCTGCACATTGCCTCTCGGCAACGACCAGCTTAACCCAATCTACGTGTCCGAAGCCCTCAGCAAGGGCGGTTTCGTCCTTGAAGACGATACACCTCGCTATAAGAGAATGGCTCTTCTCGACAAGGACCTCAAACTTTTCATCTAAATCCGCACTTTTCAGCCTTCCCCTTGAGGGGAAGGGGGACCGCTTGCGGTGGATGAGGTGTAGAACGGAGGTCGTTTTAACCAATCAAAGCGACAAACAAATTTTAAGTAAAAATACACAAAAAAATAATATTTTATTGGTGAAAATGTCTTGACAAAATAACTCTGTAATGTTATAATAGTCGAGCATGTAATACGGATGGTCCTCTGCGCGATACAAAGAGTACGGCAAGAACATCTATGACGAAAGGAAATTAGTAAAATGGATTTGATTACAAAACTCACAAATGCACAGCTCAAGCCTGAAAACCAGAACTTCGAAGTAGGTGACACTGTTAAGGTTCACGCTAAGATCAAGGAAGGTAACAGAGAAAGAATTCAGATTTTCGAAGGCACAGTTCTTGCTAAGAAGCACGGCGGTATCTCCGAAACATTCACAGTACGTCGTATGTCCTATGGCGTTGGCGTAGAAAAGACATTCCCAGTTCACTCTCCAAACGTAGAAAAGATCGAAGTTGTAAGACGCGGTAAGGTTAGAAGAGCTAAGCTCTACTATCTCCGTGACAGAGTGGGTAAGGCTGCAAAGGTTAAGCAGGACATCTAATTATTCACAAAGTAGGGCGGGCAAGTATTTGCTCGCCCAAATCTTTATTATGGGGTGATCACCTTGAAAAATCAAAGCGGTTATAAGACGGCAAAAGAGCTGTTCGGCTGGGTTGAATCCCTTGTTTTTGCCGTGGTGATACTTGTACTCGTCAACAGCTTTTTCTTCAGAACAACTGTTGTCGACGGCTCTTCCATGGAGCCTACCCTCTATGAGCCGGAATACCTTCTGGTTTCCAAGCTCTTCTATAATGTGCCTGAAAAGGGCGACATTATAACTTTCTATTCGGCTCACTACTGGGATGCCGTGCTTGTAAAACGAGTTATTGCCAACGAAGGCGATATCGTCGATATCGATTACAGCACAGGCAACGTCCTTGTCAACGGTGAATACATTGACGAGCCGTATATCCTCGAAAGAATCAGATTTGAGGACGACGTTGATATGCCGTATGAAGTGCCGGAAGGTTGCGTATTCGTCATGGGCGATAACCGCAACGGCTCTACAGACAGCAGAAACACAACGGTCGGTCCTGTAAAGTACGAAACAATCATTGGCAAGGTTCTTTTCAGAATCTTCCCGTTTAACAGAATAGGAATAGTACGATGAAGATAAATTGGTATCCGGGCCATATGGCCAAAACGCGCAGACTCATGATTGACGACCTTAAAAACGTCGATATCGTCTGCGAAATCGTCGACGCACGAATCCCGGTAAGCAGCAGAAATCCTGACCTTTTTGAAATAACTAAAAACAAGAAGCGCCTCATCGTCCTCAACCGTGCCGATCAGGCGGACAAGAATATGACTGCAAAGTGGGAAAAGCACTTTAAGGAACAGGGCTATTTCGTTATCATCACAGACGCTCAGCACGGTGTAGGCGTAAATGCCTTCAAGAGCGAGCTCAAGAAGATTATGGCGGAAGAAATCCAGCGCAATATTGATAAGGGTATGGCAGGCAAGGCTATCAGAGTTATGGTAATCGGTGTGCCAAACGTGGGCAAGAGCTCATTTATCAACAGGGTGTTGGGTAAAAAATCTGCAGCAGCTGCGGACAAGCCTGGCGTAACACGCTCCAAGCAGTGGTTCTCCCTCGGTGACGGCATCGACCTTATGGACACACCTGGTATGCTTCCTTCTAAAATCGAAGACGAAACATCCGGTGTTATGCTTGCTTTCACAGGCACAATCAGAGATGAAATTCTCGATATCGAAGAACTCGCTTGTGAGTTCATCAAGACAATCACAGAGCTGGATTTCGACATCTTTGTAAAGCGTTATAATATTACAAAGGAAGAAGACGAAATCCCTTACGATACACTTACAAGAATGGCCAAGGCACGCGGCTTCCTTCTCTCGAGAGGCGAATACGATACAGAGCGTATGGCAAAGGTGCTCCTCGATGAATTCAGAAGCGGCAAGCTCGGCAATATCACACTTGAGGTACCACGCTAATGGAAACTGTGGATATGCTGGCCATTGAAAAAGAGCTGAAAGCAAAGGGCTATAAGCTCATCTGCGGTGTTGACGAAGCGGGCAGAGGTCCTCTTGCAGGTCCTGTCTGCGCGGCGGCAGTCATCCTCGATGAGAATGAATACATCGAAGGAGTCAACGATTCCAAGAAACTTTCCGAGAAAAAACGCGAAGCACTCTTCGACGTAATCAAGGAAAAGGCTCTCGCTTACGGCATCTGTATGGTCGACTGCAAGACAATCGATGAAATCAATATCCTGCAGGCCACAATGAAAGCTATGGCAGGTGCTGTAAAGGCTTTAAGCCTTACTCCTGATTTCGCGATTATCGACGGCAACAAGTGTCCTGAGCTCCCTATGGAAGCGATGGCTGTGGTCAAGGGTGATGCAAACAGTGCGTCTATCGCGGCGGCATCCATTCTTGCAAAGGTCACACGAGACAGATATATGATTGAGCTGGCTGAGAAGTATCCCGGCTACGGCTTTGAAGTCCACAAGGGCTACGGCACAAAGGCTCATTACAAGGCTATCGAAGAGCAGGGCATCTGCGATGAGCATAGACGCACCTTCCTCAGGAAGATTTTAGGTTAGTATGTTTACAAAGCTTAAAGGTGCCTTCGGTGAAGGCGAAGCGGCTAAATACCTTCGCAAGAATAAGTATGAAATCATTGCCAGCGGATTTTATTCCCGCTTCGGTGAAATCGACCTTATTGCGAAAAAGGGAAACACAGTCGTCTTTGTCGAGGTCAAGACGAGAAAGAATGCATCCTTTGCAAAGGCATTCGAGGCTGTCGACAGAAGCAAGATTCAGAAAATCAAAGCAACAGCGCAGATGTGGATGACGCAGAATGATAAGGATTATGATTATCGCTTCGACGTCATCGAGATTTACACAGAAAGTAAAACCCTCAACCACATCGAAAACGCATTCTAGAGTGCATCCTTTGGAAGCATCCCTGTACACAATGGCGGGGGACCATCGTACGATGGTGGAGGGATTGCCTGAATAAACAAACGCACATTATATTTCGCTGAAAAACACGAGGTATTTATGGCATTATATACCATCGGAGATTTACATCTCTCCGAATTTTCCGAAAAGCCGATGGATATTTTCGGCGGTGTCTGGCAAGGCTACCGTGACAAGATAATCAGAAACTGGAATGAGCTGGTGAGTGACGAAGATATCGTCGTCATCTGCGGTGATATTTCGTGGGGCATGAGCCTCAAGGAATCACTGCTCGATTTCAAACTTATCGACTCTCTTCCGGGCAAAAAACTCATTTTGAAGGGCAATCACGACCTCTGGTGGGACACTGTCAGCAAAATGAAACGATTTTTTCAAGAAAATGATATAAAAACCATTGACTTTTTGCACAATAATTGTTATTTTTATAATAGTGTGGCAATTTGCGGAAGCCGAGGCTGGGCCTGGGAAGAAGGCGAAGCCCATGATGAGAAAATCTGGAACAGAGAGCTGCTCCGTCTTGAAGCCTCCATCAAGGAAGCTGTCAAGAAGGACAAGAATGCAGAAATCTATTGTTTCCTTCATTATCCGCCTGTCGTTGACAAGAACGATATTTCGGATTTTGAAAAACTGCTCATCAAGTATGGGGTCAAAAGATGCTTCTATGGGCATCTTCACAGCTTAGGGCTTAAAAACGCATTTATTGGCAATAAAGAAGGGGTGGACTACCGTGTCGTGTCCGCTGATTACCTCAATTTTAGACCAATTATGGTAATAAAATAAAATTACATATTACTTTGGAGGAAAAAACATGAAACTCAACAGTGTTACAAAGACAGAAAAGAACCTCGTTGAACTTTCCATCACAATCGAAAAGGCAGAATTCGACGCTGCAACAGACAAGGCATACCGTCAGAATGCTCCTAAGATGAGCGTTCCAGGCTTCCGTAAGGGCAAGGCTCCTCGTAAGATGATCGAAAAGCTCTACGGCGAAGGCGTATTCTTTGAAGATGCAGTAAATATCTGCTACCCAGATGCATATACTAAGGCAGTTGAAGAAGCAGGCATCGAACCAATCGACCAGGCTTCCATCGAAATCGAAAACATGGACGAAAACGGCTTCACATTCAAGGCTATCGTAGCTGTTAAGCCAGAAGTTAAGGTTGGCACATATAAGGGCCTCAAGTCCGCTAAGGAAGATGCAGCTGTAACAGAAGAAGAAATCGAAAAGCAGCTCAACGTTCTCGCTGAACAGCAGGCTCGCCTCGTTGTTTCCGAAAAGGCAGCAGAACTCGGCGATACAGTTATGATCGACTTCGAAGGCTTCATCGACGGCGTTGCATTCGAAGGCGGCAAGGGCGACAACTTCGACCTCAAGCTCGGCTCCGGCATGTTCATCCCAGGCTTCGAAGATCAGCTCGTTGGCAAGAAGGCTGGCGAAGAATGTGACGTTAACGTAACATTCCCAGAACAGTACGGCGCTTCCGAACTCGCAGGCAAGCCAGCAGTATTCAAGTGCAAGGTTCACGAAGTTAAGGTTACAGAAATGCCTGTAATGGATGACGAATTCGCAAAGGACGTTTCCGAATTCGATACATTCGCAGAACTCAAGGCTGACCTCGCAAAGAGAATGGAAGAATCCAAGGCTCAGCAGGTAGAAAGAAACTACGAAGAAGCTCTCATCAAGGAAATGCTCGAATCCTTCGAAGGCGAAATCCCAGAAGTTATGGTTGATACACAGATCGACAGAAACATCGAAGATATGAACTACCGCTTCGCAATGCAGGGCATGGGCTTCGAACAGTACCTCCAGATGAGCGGTCTCACACTCGACGCTTACAGAAAGCTCAACCGTGACCAGGCTCTCGGCCAGGTAAAGACACGCCTCGCTCTCGAAACAATCGCTAAGGTTGAAGGTCTCGAAGTAACAGAAGAAGAACTCGAAGCAGAATTCACAAAGCTCGCTGAACAGAATGCTATGGACGTTGCTAAGGTTAAGGAACTTCTCCCAGCTAACGCACTCAAGGGCGACCTCGCAACTCAGAAGGCTGTTGACTTCATCAAGGAAAACGCAAAGCCAGCTAAGAAGCGCGCTACACGTAAGAAGAAGACAGAAGAAGCTGCTGAAGAAGCAACAGACGCTGAATAATTAGGAGCAATCCCCGAACAAATCGATAATACATCCCTCCGCGGCTCTTTTTCCACCAATAATGTCCAAAAATCCTCGTTAATACACAAAGTATTGCCTGCGGCTTTTGAACATTCTGGTGAAAAAATATCTCGCTGATGTATACACTCCGATTTGTACGGTGACCGCTGAATCAGATTTACAGAAATATAAAAAGGGTATGGGTGGGCATAAGCTCACCCATATTATGCATTATAATAATTATCGTAAAGCTTATGTCTGCATCTCCTTGCCTGCCTATGAGGATGGAGATGGCTCACCGAAGGTGAGATGGAGGGATTGATTAAAAATTCTCATCACACAAGCTTTACACAAAATTGGAAAGGAGAAGACAAAATGGCATACATTCCAATGGTCGTCGAACAGACAAGCAAGGGCGAACGCTCATACGACATCTATTCAAGACTCCTCAATGACAGAATCGTTTTCCTCTCTGACGAAGTAAACGATCAGACAGCTAGCCTTGTTGTAGCTCAGCTTCTTTATCTCGAAGCTCAGGACCCTGACAAGGATATCAGCTTCTATATCAATTCCCCAGGCGGCTCCATCACAGCAGGCATGGCTATCTACGATACAATGCAGTACATCAAGTGTGACGTTTCCACAATCTGCATCGGTATGGCAGCTTCCATGGGCGCATTCCTTCTCGCTGCAGGTGCAAAGGGCAAGAGATATGCTCTTCCTAACAGCGAAATCATGATTCATCAGCCACTCGGCGGTGCAAGAGGTCAGGCTACTGACATCAAGATCGCAGCTGAAAGAATCATCAAGATGAGAGAAACTCTCAATCAGATCCTCTCTGAAAGAACAGGTCAGCCTATCGAAAAGATCAACAACGATACAGAAAGAGATAACTTCATGTCCGCTTATGAAGCTAAGGAATACGGTCTCGTTGACGAAGTAATGGTCAAGAGGTAGTCTGCCATGGAGGAAAACGAAAAGAAACTCAGATGCAGCTTCTGCGGCAGAACAAAGGAAGACGGCGTTGAAATTCTCTCCGGTCCGGGCGTGCATATCTGCACAATCTGTATCGATATGTGCAATCAGATTATCGCAGAGCGCGAAATGGAGTTGGAGCAGGAATACAGCGAAGAAATTATGGATTCCATCCTCAAGCCTATCGAAATCAAGAACGCTCTTGATGAATACGTAATCGGTCAGGACAGAGCAAAGAAGGCTCTCGCTGTTGCTGTTTACAATCACTACAAGAGAGTATCACACCTCGACGATGATGACGGCGTTGAAATCCAGAAGAGCAACATCCTCCTCATCGGTCCTACAGGTTCCGGTAAGACACATCTTGCTCAGACACTTGCAAAGTCCCTCAACGTTCCTTTTGCTATTGCCGATGCTACAACTCTCACAGAAGCAGGCTACGTTGGTGAAGACGTTGAAAACATCCTTCTCCGTCTTATTCAGGCGGCAGATTTTGACGTTGCAAGAGCAGAACGCGGCATCATCTATATAGACGAGCTTGATAAGATTGCACGTAAGAGCGAAAACCCATCTATCACACGTGACGTAAGCGGTGAAGGTGTACAGCAGGCTCTCCTCAAGATTCTTGAAGGCACAACAGCAAACGTTCCTCCACAGGGCGGCAGAAAGCATCCTCAGCAGGAATTCATCCAGATTGATACAACAAATATCCTCTTCATCTGCGGCGGCGCATTCGATGGCATTGAAAAGGTTATCGAAAAGCGTACGGGCAAGAAGGGCCTCGGCTTCGGTGCTGAAATCAGAACTCAGGCTGAAAAGGATAACTCCGACCTTCTCGCAAAGGTTGAGCCACACGATATCCTCAAGTTCGGTCTCATCCCTGAGCTCGTCGGCAGACTTCCTGTCATCGTAGCACTCGATAATCTTGATAAGGATGCTCTCGTGAGAATCCTTACAGAGCCAAAGAACGCTATCGTAAAGCAGTATAAGAAGCTCTTCGGCCTCGATAACGTCGAGCTCGAATTCGAGCAGGATGCAATCGTAAGAATTGCTGAAAAGACAATCGACAGAAAGACAGGCGCACGCGGTCTCCGCGCAGTTATCGAAGAAACAATGAACGACCTTATGTTTACAATTCCTTCCGAAGAAGGCGTAAAGAAGGTTGTAATCACAAAGGACCTCGTCGACGGCAAGGCAGTCGCAACAATCATCAAGGAATAATCTTCCTCTCTTTAGCCTCCCCTGTGTAAGGGGAGGGGGACCATCGTACGATGGCGGAGGGGTTGTACCTCAATAAATAAAAGACCATCCATAACGGATGGTCTTTTTTGATTAAAATAGTATACCGGCAAAAAGTAAAATGGCAACAAATACAATAGCTATATACAGTACGGTCATGCCTATTGAAATAAATAGAGATGATAGCATGATTGATTTTTTACTGTCTCGCGAGGCGAGGAACGGGATGAACTTAGCACTTGTATACCATATAAGATCAATAAAAATGAAAATGAGTATAAAAAACGTGAGGCGAGGGCCTTTGAATGTGAAAAGTGTTGATGACAAAAGAAGAAGTACAGCAAAACAATAAGCGGTTATAGTATTCATTGCGAGATGCTCTTCTCTGTCGGTCAAGTGTTTATAGGGACCTGTCTGAATCCATTTTTTATCAAAAAAGCTTTGTTTTTTTGATAACTCTTTTATGATGGAAACTACATTGTTACAATCATTATACCATTCTACGTCAGATAAATACAGTGGAAAAACAGAATGATCATGATTATCAATACAAAGTGGAAATATTATTTTCTCGCAGTTAACTGCTGTATCAAGCTCCTTTGGAATCCATACGGAGTCCTCTATATTATCCGAGACTATAAGAAGAAAGAAATTGCAGGATGCAATGACTTCTGGAACAACACTGA
>JAFYNW010000192.1 GCA_017547995.1 Clostridia bacterium
CGTTCTCGCTCTCGCTAAGCTCCGTGACCAGGGTCTTATCCGCAAGATTCCTCTCTACTCCTACGTTGCGGCCGTTTCCTGCGGCATCATCGGCAACGAAGCTCATCTCGACCTTTGCTATACAGAAGACTCAACTGCTGCTGTCGACAGTAACTACGTTATGGACGACGAGGGCAACATCATCGAGGTTCAGGGCACAGGCGAAGGCAGACCATTTTCCAAGAAGGAGCTCGACGCTCTCTACGCCCTCGCTGAAAAGGGCATTCAGGAGCTTGTAAAGGCTCAGAAGGAAGTTGTGGGTGATCTTTTTGAATAAGCTGCTCATCGCAACTAACAATCAGAAGAAGCTCAAGGAGCTTTCGGCTATTCTCGTCGACCTCGGCTTCGAATGTGTCACACTCAAGGATATGAACATCGAGTGCGACCCTGAGGAAACAGGCACGACTTTTGCTGAAAACTCATACATCAAGGCAAAGTGCGGCATGGAGCTGAGTAAGCTTCCATGCATTGCCGACGACAGCGGTCTTATGGTAGACGCTCTCGGTGGCGCACCGGGCATCTATTCCGCACGCTACTGTGAAGGCACGGATGCCGACAGAACTGCGTTCTTGCTCAAGAATATGGAGAACGTTGCTGACGAAAACCGTACGGCACGCTTCGTTTCGGCTATCACCTGCGTTTTCCCTAACGGCGACACAGTTGCGGCTGAAGGGGCTTGCGAAGGCGTAATCACACGTGAGGTTATGGGTGACGGCGGCTTCGGCTACGACCCTGTATTCTTGGTTCCAGCTCACAAGGCAACCTTTGCCGAGATTCCACAGGCTGTGAAGAACGAAATCTCCCACAGAGCAAACGCGCTCAAGATTTTCAAGAAAAAAATGGAACTTTATCTCAGTGAAGGCGGTCTTAAGTAATGAAGATTATTTTTGAAAAACACCTTTACGACGAGGGCAGAGCAATCCGCGAGGAAATCTTCCTTGTCGAGCAGAAATTTTCCACAGAATTTGACGATACTGACGATACCTGCTGGCATCTTCTTATAACGGAGGATGACGGCAAGGGCATTGCAGTTGCCCGAATGTTCGAGGGGACACAGGAAAACGAGTTCATCCTCGGCAGAATCGCAGTGCGTCAGAGCTACAGAAAGCAGCATTACGGCAATCTTGTAATGGAAGTGCTTGAAAGCAAGGTCAAGGAAATGGGCGGCAAGCTTATCTCCCTCGATGCACAGTGTCAGGCGCAGATTTTCTATGAAAAGCTTGGCTACACAGCCTTTGGCGACATCCACTACGACGAGCATTGCCCACACATCAGTATGGAAAAGAAGATTTAAGTCTGTCCACGTCATTCTGATGCGCAGATGAAGAATCTCCTTCCCATCAAGGCAAGTTACAAGTAATAGTGAAAAGTGAATAGGTGCGGTGTCTGCGACGCATTAAATAAACGGTACGTCATAAATGCCGTCCCCTACACTTTTATTACACATCGAGCAGTAACCCACCCCAATATGTCCATTTGTGAGGAACGAACACACAAGGGGGTCCAGGGGTGCTCCCCTTGGTCCCGTGATCAAACTGCGTGGACCAGTTTGCGGCTAACTCCCATTTTGTCCGCACAAAATGGGCCGCCGGAGGCACGCCTTATGCTAATAAGGCAGTTGCCACTTTTCTTCCTTGCCCAGATTTACCTCTATACGCAAGGCTCAACACTACATATCACGAAAGGAAACAACACATGCTTACATCAAAACAGCGCGCGAATCTTCGCAAGCAGGCAAACTCCATAGACACAATCTTCCAGGTCGGCAAGGACGGCGTTGGTGAAAACCTCATTCAGCAGCTCCTCGACGCTCTCGAAGCTCGTGAACTCATCAAAATCCGCGTTCTCGAAAACGCTCTCATGACACCAAGAGAAGCTTCCGACATCGTTTGCGAAGCAACAGGCGCAGACCCTGTTCAGGTTATCGGCACACGCTTCGTAATCTACAAGAAGAGCGAAAAGAACCCACGCATCGTTATCGACTAATATGAAAATCGGCATTTTCGGCGGCACTTTCAATCCCCCTCACTCGGGGCATATAGAGGCGGCAAAGAGCGCAATCAGTCTGGCTGGGCTCGACCGTCTTATTCTCGTGCCGTCAAATATTCCGCCGCATAAGATTCTGCCTGAAAACACAGCCAACAATGAACAGCGCCTTATGATGACTCACATGGCGGCAGAGGAAATTGGCTGTGAGGTTTCGGCAATCGAGCTTATGCGCGAGGGCAAGAGCTACACAAAGGACACTATTGCCCATCTTGCCGCAAAATATCCTGACGACAGCCTTTATTTCATCATGGGCACAGATATGCTCCGCACTTTCGTCAACTGGTATTGCCCTGATGAAATCTTAAAGCACTGCACTCTCCTCGCTCTCTGCAGAAACGAGGCCGAGAGGGAAAATATGCTTGAATATAAGGCGAATATTGAAAAAACCTTAGGCGGCAGGGTAATCGTTGTGGAAAACGACGTGCTCGAGGTTTCCTCTACCGACATCCGCAACAAAACAAGCGGCCTCATCCCAAAATCCATCGCAGACTATATCGAAAAGAATGGATTGTATCGCTAGAGTACCTGCGGCGCATTGAATA
>JAFYNW010000193.1 GCA_017547995.1 Clostridia bacterium
CAACTTCTTCAAGTGCGAACGGAAGCTGACCTGCCGCAATAACGTTTGCAAGCCAGGAAGCATCTTCTGGTGTAAAGCCACTTGTGATAATCACAGTACCACCTGTGATACCAGTGCTCTTATAATCAGCACTTACACGTGGCGCACTGATAGTCTCACCATCGAGCTGGATGGCGATATAGTTCTTTTCGCTGCCTGCATTCGCCGCAATCTTGGTAGCTTCAGCAAACTTTGCAGTAGCCTCACTGTTAAGCGTAAGCTTTACGAAGTTCTGAAGAATCTGTGTCTGGTCGATAGCGCCGTTGAGTGCTTCACTCTTTGCTACTTCCTTACCTTCAAGAACCACTTCACCATCTGCATTCTTGAATTCGAGCTTAGCTGTCGAACCCAACTTCTGAACTGCTTCTTCAGGGTTCGTGATAGATGGGATTTCAACTGTGATTCTCTTCTCACCTACACGATAAATAGTAGCTTCAAAAAGTTCAAGCTGGTCAAGACGGCTACGGAGCATACTTTCAACAATATTCATATTGTTGTCGAGCGTATCCGCATCCATTTCTTCTTCAACCATAGCTTCAAACGTTATGATAGAGCCGCCAACGAGGTCAAGACCAAGGCGGATACCATCATCTGTGTCTGTTACCGGTGGAATTGCAAAAAAGCCGAAATCGAGGCCTGTGAAGCAGATTACACCGAACAGTGAAATCACAAGAAGCATAGCCGTAAAGGACAATATGCTTTTTCTCATTTTATATTTCCTCCTTACATTAACATAAGCCGTATTACAAAATACGGCTTATGTATTTCACTTTATTTAAGATACTCTTACTTTGTTTCGAGAATCTTGTCGATAGCTGTGATGAGAGCACATGTGCAGAAGAGATCCATAGCTACTTCGAGTTCGGAAACTGGAGGGAGAGATGGAGCGATTCTGAGGATGCTGTCCTGTGGATCCTTGCCGTATGGATATACAGCACCTGCGTTTGTGATAACGAGGCCTGCTTCCTTACACATAGCAAAGATAGCCTTAGCTGTGCCTGGGTATGCAGCGTATGCTACGAAGTAACCACCGTTTGGAACCTTCCAGTTACCAACGCCAGCTTCCTTGATGTATGCATCGAGCTTTTCGAGAACCATATCGAACTTTGGCTTGAGGATAGCAGCGTGCTTCTTCATGTGTTCGAGAATGCCTTCTGCGTTCTTGAAGAACTTAACGTGACGGAGCTGGTTAACCTTGTCAGCAGAAATAGCCTGAGCATTCATGAGCTTCTTTGTCCAAGCGATGTTAGCATCGGATGCTACGAATGCACATACGCCAGCACCTGGGTATGTGATCTTGGATGTGGATGTGAATTCGAAGAACATATCTTCGTTGCCAGCTGCCTTACATTCTGTGAAGATGTTAGCGAGCTTGTCATCCTGAGAAATTGTATGTACGCAGTATGCGTTGTCCCACATGATGCGGAAGTCCTTAGCTGCTGGCTTAAGGTTAGCAAGACGGTGAACAACTTCGTCAGAGTATACAACACCTTCTGGATTTGTGTACTTAGGAACACACCAGATACCCTTGATGGAAGCATCTTCAGCAACGAGCTTTTCGATCATATCCATATCTGGGCCGTTTTCGTCCATTGGGATGTTGATCATTTCGAAGCCGAACTGTTCTGTGATAGAGAAGTGTCTGTCATAACCTGGAACTGGGCAGAGGAACTTCTTGTCCTTGCAGTTGAACCATGGTTCGTTGATGCCAGGAGCACCGAACATGCAGAGACGCATAATTGTATCATACATGAATGTAAGAGAAGAGTTGCCGCCAACGATTACGTTTTCGAATGGTACTTCGAGAAGTTCAGCAAAGAGCTTGCGAGCTGGAACGATACCATCAAGAATACCGTAGTTTCTTGTGTCGAGGCCGTCTACGATTGTGTCTTCATTCTTGGAGAGAACTGTGAGCAAACCTTCGGATTCGTCAAGCTGTGCAGCACTTGGCTTGCCGCGGGACATATCGAGCTTAAGACCCTTAGCCTTAAATTCGTCGTACTTAGCCATAAGGCTTTCACGTTCAGCGATAAGCTGTTCTTTACTTGCTGTTAAGTAGTTCATTTTTCTTATCTCCCTTTAAATTAATATCATTTATATTGCCGGTGTCACCCGGGATAAGCTTTATTTTGCAGCTAAAGCCGCACCGATAGCTGTCGCATAATCGGATTTTTCAGGAACAGTAAACTTGACATCGTGAATGCTTTCGAGCATATCAAACGAGCGTCTGCCGATGTTGTTTTTAGAAAGATTACCTGTAAGAACAATGTTCTTGAGTTTCTTTTCTCTTGACGCAAAGACAGCACACATACCGATAGCTTCAAACACAAGTGTTGCAATGCCGAGCGCAAGGTCTTCGTGAGTTGCAACGTCGGAAATCTTGCCGAAGTTGGCAGCCGTGATATCTCCCTGCATGTTGGAAATCTTATTTTTCGAAATATCTCCGATTGTAAGATTGACGTTATTGATATTTCCCTTTTCAGCCAGCTCGATAATATTATCGAATGTGCGTACACCAATCATCTTGTTTGCCAGGCCAAGGAGCGTACCGCCCCCTACCCCTGTACCGCCTTCGTGAGCAATGCTGTCACCGACAACGCTGATAAACGCTGTACCAGTACCCATGCTTACGATAAGAGCATTTTCAAGACCTGAAAGATGCTTGCCGCCAAGGCCAATAGCAAGGAATTCATCGACCTTTTCACACTTGATGCCATACAACTCATCCTTGAGGAAGGACGAGCCAACACCTGTGAACATCACTTTATCGATGTCCGAAATTTTCAATTCGTTTTCGTTAAGAAACTTACCGAAAGCGCCATACGCCGATGTAACAGGGTCGTCAGCCTTTACGTTGATAGTGCTGACAATCTCACCGTCACGCAAGC
>JAFYNW010000194.1 GCA_017547995.1 Clostridia bacterium
ACGGCTGACCTGATTGCCGTTGAAGGATGTGCTCTGGCTGGAGAGTACGTCACGGAAAATCATGGACTTGTACTGCTCGTCTGTGTAAGTAGGCTTTGTAATTGTAACAGGGATGGAAACTGTGTCGCTGTCTGCGTTTGCAATAATCTTTTCAGCAGCGGAAGTGTCGAGTGTATAACCCACAACGCCTGGAATGATTGTGCTGCAGGATGGGTCGTTGACGTCGACAGTTGGCTCAGCCATTTCGCGGTCAATCATACCCTTGAGAGTCATAGCGTCAATGCCGCCCTCGTTGTCTGCTTCAAAAGTCACAGGAGCAAAGTCGAGCGCTGTGATTTTTTCGATGAGAGAGTCTGCGATTTTTTCTCTGTTGTAGCTCATGCCGTGAGCGAGGTTTACGATAACCTCTTCGCCCTTGATTTCAAAAAGCTCGTTGCCGGAGTTTGCGCCCGCTGTGAGGATAGCCTCGTCAATCTGGGAGAGGAGCGCATCTCTGTCAGGGGAAATGTCAGCTGTGAGAGCATAGCCGTCCTTCTTGGCAGCCTTGATAGCCTTCCATCTTTCAAGGAAAGAGCCTTCTCTGCCGTAGTTGAATGCATCTTCAGCGAGAGCCTTGACGTCAATGTTTGCAGCGTTGAGAGTCGTCGCAACGTCAAACTTGTCATAGCCGAGAGTCATCTCGATGCTTTCAGCGATGCCGAGAGAGTTTACAGAATCACGCATAGCCTGCTCTGCCTCGCTCTGGGAAAGACCCTTGAGGCTTTTATCCATAAAGGTTACGCCTTCGTAAATCCCCTTTGGCATAAATACTGTTGTGAAAATATAAACGGCACACAATACCGCAATGAGCGCAAGAGCGGAAATGCCAAGCAAAGCCTGTCTTCTCTGCGCCTTAACACGTTTGCCTCGTCTGCCGGAGGAACGTGGAGTTGTCTGTTCATTCTGTGTCATAATTGTCTCCTGTTCAATTAAATATATATAAAAAATTTCACTTCAATTTATTATATACTATATATATAAGAATATCAAGGATAAAATGGTTACAAATTGCAAAATTTTAAGATTATTTCATATTTATGACGGCTGAATGTGAAACTGTTGTGCAGGCTGTACCAAAACAAACTTGTGTAAAATATTTATGTAAACCACTTGACAAGTTTCATAAAGTACGATACAATATAGCCACGATAAAGACATACGACAAAATGAAAATATACCAATCTCAGCAAATTCCTCTCTCGGGGCGGCCAGCAACTCCGCCCCAACCGAAATTACAGGCAGAAATGCCTTCTGAAATATAGAAAATCAGCTCTCCATTCACACGTAAACCGAAAGGATAAATCTTATGGACAAGAAATCAATGTACAGCATAATGCTTATGGACTCTGTTGTGGAGGCGGTCGACAGAGCCGCTTATATGAACGGCACAAACCGCTCCAATCTCATCAATCAGATTCTTGCCGAGCATCTCGGTGTGCAGACTCCTGAGCAGAAGATAAGCAGCATTTTCAACCGCCTTATCGGTGAGCTTTCCAAGGCGGAGGGACTTACAGTCCTCAAGGAGCCTTCCGATTTTATGCTTTCCCTCAAGAGTCCTCTCAACTATAAATATCGTCCGACAATCAAGTATTCCGTCGAGCTTTACCGCACACCGCAGGGTAATTTCGGCGAATTGCGTGTGGTTTTCCGTACACAAAGCCGCGAATTGCTCGATAAGCTGGACGGCTTCTTCCGTCTCTGGATGCTTATGGAAGCCCATTACATCCATAAATATTTCGGCCCTGACGCCATAGAATATGAAGTGGGCGAAGGCAGATTCAAACGCAGCTTCCCTGTGGGCAACAATACAGATTTGTCCGATGGCTCGGTGCTTTCGGTGGCGCTCGGTGAGTATATCAACAACTTCGACCGCTCGATAAAGACCTATCTTTATAATGATTTGTCCCCGGACGAATTCCAGAATATGTACGTAAATTCTCTCAAAAAGAATAAATATATCATCTAAAAAGTCAAAGCCTTATTCACTTTTCATTTTTCACTCACGCAGCGGCGTGACTTCACCTCAAGGAGGTAAAACATTATGAACGCACAGAAATTCACACAAAAATCCATTGAAGCCATCCAGAATGCCGAAAAAACCGTTCTGGAATACGGCAATCCACAGATAGAGCCTGTCCATCTTATCCGCAGCCTCGTCCATCAGGAAAACGGACTCATTCCGTCCCTTCTTGAAAAAATGGGCATTAACGTAACTCTGGCGCAGAATCTTGCCGATGAGTACGTGGCAAAGCTGCCGAAGGCTATGGGCACCTCCCGTGAGCAGGGCAAGATTTATATCTCCCCTTCCACAGAGAAAGCACTGTCCGATTCGGAGGACTGTGCAAAAAATATGAACGACGAATACGTCTCAGTTGAGCATATTTTCATGACGCTCATCGAGTCGAATGAATCCAATGTCCGCGACTTTATGAAGCGTCTCGGCATTGATAAAAACGGCTTCCTCACTGCTCTCCGCAGTGTGCGCAGTGCAAACCGTGTCACAAGCGACAACCCTGAAGCAACATACGAAGCGCTGAAAAAATACGGCTACGACCTTGTCGAGCGTGCCCGTCAGCATAAAATCGACCCTGTAATCGGCCGCGATGGCGAAATCCGCAGTGTTGTCCGCATTCTTTCCCGCAAAACCAAGAATAATCCCGTCCTCATCGGCGAGCCTGGTGTCGGCAAGACAGCCATCGTTGAAGGCCTTGCCATCCGCATCATGAAGGGTGACGTGCCTGAAGGTCTCAAGGACAAGACGATTTTTGCTCTCGATATGGGCTCGCTCATCGCAGGCGCGAAGTACCGCGGTGAATTCGAAGAGCGTCTCAAGGCTGTCCTCAGCGAGGTCAGGGAGT
>JAFYNW010000195.1 GCA_017547995.1 Clostridia bacterium
AAACTGCTTTGAAGTGCCGCGCAAAACGAGAGCCACGTCACGAAGCTTGAAATAATTATTCTGATTTATTGTATAGGCTTCAAAATTAGTCTTTACGTTGTCGATATAGATAGGTGATGTGTTGGACTTTGCAACAGCCTCATTTGCAGGAGTTACAGCAGGAGTTTCAGGCTTGAATGGGCTGTCTGTTACACGCTGACCACTATAATTAGTAGCATCAGTTACAGCAACCTGATAATAGGTTACAGTATCACCCTGATTTACACGAATAGGATATACAGCAGTATAAGTGCCATTAGATTTCTCACCATTCTCATAGCGACCAAATACCCAAGTCAAACCTGCTTTCCAAGTACCGTCCATTGCACGACCATCACTACCACCATCAGCATAAGGAGTGATACCAATATCTGTCAGATAATCTAAATCAAAAGATGCACTACCCATTAAACAAGGAGTATTAGTCTTAAACATATTCAAGTCAGAACAAGCATTTACATAAAAACCCCTTGTACTCTTAATATAACCATTTAAAGTATTAAAAGGCTGAGTAGGGTCTGTAATAAACTCAACTTCACCCTTATCAGAACGCATAGCACCATCTAAACCAATAAATACCTGATAAACAGTAATTGCATTACCTGCAGCATCCTTGGAACTACGAGTTGTATGACGAATATAGTTAGAGAAAGTTACACCCTCAATAGTCTTCACATAATCCATAACAGGAGCCTCAGACAGAGGAGCAACATAATTATTCATACCACCATTATTCTTAATATAACAATCATAACCCCACTTATCCTTGGTCAGCACACGGTTCTCATAACCTGTTACAAAACCACCTTCTGCATTAGTTACCGCAAAGACAGGCGTTGCCAAAGTCAGCAGCATAACCGCCGCCAGAATAAACGATAACTTTCTTTTCATACGTTTTCTCCTTTTTATTTTAATTTTATTATAGTAGTTCACGGGAGCGGCAAGCAGCTCCCCTACATATTTTTGCAAACCGCATGGAATCCTTCGTTACGCTCAGGATGACAGCGTAGGGGCGAGCATCGCTCGTCCGGAGCATATATTATTTTCTCTTTATATTCATCAGAAACGTGCCGATGAGCAAGCCGAAGCAAGGGCCGTAGGTCAGTCCTGCCGAAAGATTATCGGCAGCCACGCCATATGCTATGCCCAGCGACATACCGATGCACAGGCCTATCGGCAGCCAGTTTGTGCTGTTCATTACTTTTTCTCCTTACTGCCAACCAGCTCTGCCTTTTTATGCAGGAAAGCTTCGAGTCCGTCCGGCATTTCGGATTTTTTCAGCATAAAGCCCTGATTTTCCGAAATCATAAGATACATATTGGTCTTTGTTTCCACGATTTCATAAAGCTTTTCATAGTCAACACGGGATTTTCCGCTTGGGTCGTTGGAGGAGAAACAAGGCTCATAGAAGGTATACTCCACCTCGGCATCCTTCATCAGCCCATTGGAATTATATATTTTCTTAATCTGTCTGCTCCGGATGAACCAGATTGCAAATGGGTACGCGACGGCAAAGCCTACAAAAACTTTGTTATCGATGATAAGCCCAATAACAAGCAGAGCAATTTCAAACAATGCCAATTTGAAAACAGTGCTCTTTTTTCTGAAGGTCATAGCCCATACAAAGCGTTTGAATTCCTCGAGGCTGAATCTGCTTTTCATAGAATAAATTATTTCCATATTTACTCCCCTTTTCTGCCCGAATTGATGACGAAATCGCACTTTTCTGCCGTTTTCTGTGCCTTGAAATACTTTTCCTCCATAGGAATCCATTCGTTTACAAAGCGCCCCAGCATCTCTTCCCCGTTGCGTTTTCTGATGCGCTCAACCTGAGTATCATAGTCGACGTCGGAGAAGATAGCGAAATCATAGTATCTGCCAAACTTATCGTGGAGCGCATAGGAGCCTTCGACGATGATAACACCCTTGTTTCCGATGGTGCGTCTGCCGTCTATCGCCATCACAGAGCAGTTGAAAACCCCGTATTCGATGGCATTTTTGTCGAGATTTCCGATGACCTCGTCAAGGAATCTTTCGTAATGGATATTGCCCCCCGCCTCATTCATTCGCTCCTCGGTGCGGAGAGGAAACGGCAGGAAGAAGTCATCCATATATATAATCTGTGCATTCAGCTTTTCGGCAAGGTGAGCGGAAAGTGTGGACTTACCGCTTCCGCATCTGCCGTCGACAGCCACGATGCATCTGCCCTGTTTTTCTGCGATTTCAAGGGCTTTTTCGCATATTTTTTCAACATTATTCATCTATTTAAGCTCCATTTCAAGACTGCCTCTGCCATCTTTGCAGACGACTTTTCCGTATGCCCCGTTGATGAGAGTCATCTTCGGATTGACGTGTCCCACGTCGGCATTTATAACGACCTTTTCTGTGCCGAGGACACGCTTTATTGCATTCTCATAGGTTATAGTGTATTCGTTAGGGAACATAACCCTGCCGAAGACGAAAGCCTTTGCATTTTCGAAATAACCCATCTGCTTCATCTTCCAGAGTGTGTTTGCCACAACCTCGGCGCTCATCGCGAAAACGTCAAAATACCAGATTATGCCGTCATCCTTATAGCGCTCGATAAAG
>JAFYNW010000196.1 GCA_017547995.1 Clostridia bacterium
CCATCGATATAGCACAGACAACAAGTGGTCTGCGACACCTCACCAATGGAAATAAATGTAAATTTAAGTTTTTCTGTACGCAGTCTGCGACGGATGAGCGAAGTGCTTTGCATAATGCCCTCGGTGAAGCCTTCACGCGGGCCCGTCAGCACCTTTTCGCCCCCTGGCTCGGATATCGACCGCAATGCGAAGCCTTTGGTATTGACGATGAGCGCCATATCTGCCCCATCAGCCAGCACGACTGTATCTCCGTAGAGGATAGCGGCAAAAATATCCCCAAAGCTCTTGCCGATTTTTATATCGTTGCCCTGGAGGATTCTTGTTTTCAGGTCGGCAATCTCGTTGCCGTATTGGATTTTTTCATTGTAAAGAGTAATCGGCCTGACCACAGAATCGTTGATGACGGGGGTGCTCACCATACCGTCGCAAAAGAAAATGCAGCAGCGCAGACCGCTTTTTGTTTCGAGTGGACGGGATATAAAGGTGCTGTCCTTGTCAAAAGTTGCGGCAAGAAAGCGGATATTTTCCCCGAGATTTTTCGATATATTTTCCATTATTTTACACCTCAGCAATATTATTTCCCATTTTTGCGAAAAATATTCGCAAAAGGTATTGACATTGACGCTACGTCATGGTTTATGATATAGGTGTAGACAGAGAAAGGACTTTCATATGACTGAATACACGATTAAGGATATCTGCCGTATCACGGGGCAGTCGGCGCGCACGATACGCTTTTATGATAAAATCGGTCTGCTGACACCTGAGAAGGTGCGTTCAAACGGCTACCGCATTTACACAGACCGTCAGCTGGACATTCTGCAGCAGATTTTATTTTACCGCGAGCTTGATTTTGAGCTTGAGCAGATAAAGAGCATAATTTATGATGATGATTTTGATTTTGCCACTGCGCTTGAGGGGCACATTTCTGCCCTGCGTGACAGGCAGAAAAGGCTTGCGGGCATTATTGATACGGCTGAAAAGACTTTGAATAACATTAAAGGAGGCATAACTATGGCCAACAAGGACAAATTTGACGCTTTCAAGCGCAATCTCGTCGAACAGAATAAGGAAAAATATGGAAAAGAAATAGTGGAAAAGTATGGTCAGGAGGCTGTGGATAAAACTCACGATATCATTCTTGCCATGACCGAAAAGGAATACAATGACGTGGAGGCGCTTGGTGAGGACATCAACAAGGCTCTTGCAATTGCCTTTGAAAAGGGCGACCCGGCGTCAAATGAAGCTCAGGCTGTCTGTCAGCTTCACAAGAAGTGGCTGACCTTTTACTGGGGCAAGTATTCCCCTGAAATGCACGCGGGTGTGGCTGAAATGTACGTCTGTGACGAGCGTTTCAAGGCATATTACGATAAGATTGCACCGGGCTGTGCTGAGTTTCTGAGAGATGCAATAAAGATTTTCGTTGGGAAATAATGGGAATTATACAAGAAAAGGCTGCTCTGTTGGGCAGTCTTTTTTTGATGTGCTGAAAATTTTTTGACTTATCTATTGACAAAACAATATTATATGGCGTATAATATTATCAAAATCAAAGGAGGTGGACAGAATGTCATTCGGAATGACGAGCCAGATGCTCGATGCCTGCGTGCTTGCTGTTGTAAACCGTGAGGACGTCTACGGCTACGTGCTGACGCAGAATATCCGCTCCATTATGGATATCTCCGAAAGTACGCTTTACCCTGTTTTGCGAAGATTGCAGAAGGATGGACTTCTCGAGACTTATGACCAGCCTTTTAATGGCAGAAACAGACGATTTTATAAAATTACCGACAGCGGCAAAGCGAAACTTGCGGAGTATCTCGCAGAGTGGCAGCAGTATAAGGCAAATCTTGACACTATTTTTACAGGAGGAAAATGTGATGAATAAGGAATTGTTTCTCAAAAGACTACGCGATGCTCTTTCTTCTCTTTCGGAAGATGAAGTCCGCGGTGCTGTGGAATATTACGAAGAATATTTTGCCGATGCAGGCGCAGAAAACGAAGCCGACGTTATAGCGGCTCTCGGCTCACCTGAGGCTGTTGCCGAGAACATAATCCGCGAGGCAGGACAACTTGTTCCTGTGGAAAAAGAGCCTGAAAAGGGCGATTTCAATGCTGTCAACATCAAAACAATCGCGGCACGTATCGACTTCATTCCGTCAGACCATTTTGGCTATGAAGTTAAGGAATCGACCAACTGCACTATTGAGCACGGCATTGAAAATGGCGTTCTCGTCATAAAAGAGCGCAAATTGGGCGGTCTGCTGTCGCTTTTCGGTATCGCGTCAAGTGGCTTTGTCAAGGTTTATTTCAAGGGAGATACTATGTTTGACTTCATCAACCTCTCTGCTCTATCGGGTGGGATAACTCTCGAAAAAGTCAGGGCTGTCACGTCCGACGTAGCGCTTACTTCGGGTGGGCTTTCGCTTGATGGGTGCGACCTTGGTGCGTGTACGATAACAAAGATGAGCGGCAGTATGCGAAGTGGC
>JAFYNW010000197.1 GCA_017547995.1 Clostridia bacterium
AAAACGGATACCGTGAAGAGCTGGATGCAGACGTGTTCGATAAAATTATGGAAAAATAGCATTAAAAAAGACGAACAGACATTACTGTTCGTCTTTTGTCTTATTTTACTGTAACTTCAAGCTTTGCATTTTCGTCAGGAGCGTCCTCAGTAAACTCATTCACAGAGCAATTCACGTAAACAAACTGTCCTTCGGCAACAGAAACCGTTCCGTCACCCTCAAGAGCAGGCTCTGCCACCTGAGAGATATAGCGGAAGCCTTCCTCAAAAGACTCGTCGAGCAGATAAACGCGCCATTGTACCTTTTCGGAATCTATAGCAGTGAAGGTATACTCGGCAGATTCTTCTGCGCCAGAAATAAACTCGATATAGCCTGCATCTGCGTAGCAATTCTTTGCTTCAATCGTAGCAAAAACAGCTTCTGCCGCGGTAGTTTCCACCTCAGCAGTAGTTTCGGTAGCCACAGTAGCTTCGGTAGCCTCGGTGGTTTCAGTAGTCACAGTGGTTTCTGCTACAGCAGCAGTAGTCGCAACGGTGGTTTCTTCCTTTGCACCGCAAGCGGTAAGTACAATTACCATAGCCAAAGCAAGAAGTATAATGCTGAATCTTTTCATTTTCGTCCTCCTTTGTATTCTGTAAATATATTTTATCACCAAAATCGACGTTAGTCAAACAATGTCATATAAAAGTCAAAGCCTCTGTCTTTTTTACAATTTATGTGGTATAATCAAAATAATAAATGAAAATATTTCCGAGGTAATCAAAATGTCAATAAAACTTATCGATATGGAAAAATGGGAGCGCAGGGAGTATTACGAGCACTTTATCAACGAAGTTGTGTGTACGTATTCCGTTGTGGTCAACGTTGATATAACAAATCTCATTGGGAAAAGACTTTATCCTGCCATGATATGGCTGCTTACAAAAACAGTCAACGATATGCCTGAATTCCGCACTTGTCTTACAGAAAACGGCCCGGGAATCTATGACGATATGCACCCGATGTACACGGTTTTCAACAAGGAAAACAAAAACTTCTCGGGTATATGGTCGTATTTCAATGAGGACTATGCCGAGTTTCTCAAAAGCTACGAAGCTGACGAAAGTGAATATTCAAAATCAACCCGTTTTGCACCGAAAGATGGCACACCACAAAATTCCTTCAATATTTCCATGGTGCCGTGGTTTGAGTTTACAGCATTCAACATAAACGTCTTCGACGACGGAAAGTTTTTGCTTCCGATATTCACAATGGGCAAGTTTTTTGAGCGTGATGGAAAGCGACTTCTTCCGCTTGCAATTCAGGTGCATCACGCCGTCTGCGATGGCTATCATATCGGAGTGTTTGTGGAAAAGCTTCAGCATTATATCGATAATTTCAATTATTAAAAATGTCTCTGTCATTTTCACATATTTTATGGTATAATATATCATACGACAGAAAAAAGAGGGTTAAATAATGAAAATAAAAGTAAAAGAAATGTCCTATGAGGAAATGCTGAAACAGCCCCGACTTCAGCATAAGCTTCCTATGAAGCCGCAGACCTGGCTTACGACAATCGTGCGCCTTGCCTGCATACCAACACTGAAAAAACTTAATTTTACCTATACAACAGAGCGTATGGACCTTGTGAAAGACCAGCCATGCCTTATTCTTATGAATCATTCAAGCTTCACAGATATGAAGCTTGCTTTCGGCATCTTCTGGCCAAAGAAAATGGGCATCGTAACTTCTGTCGATGCTATGAGCGGTATTCTCGGCAAGCTTATGCGTCTGTTAGGTTGCACACCGACTCATAAATACATCACAGATATGACGTTGGTCAAGGATATCGACTATATGCTCAAAGAAAATAAGACGAGCGTGCTTATGTATCCTGAAGCGGGCTACTCCTTCGATGGCTGTGCCACAACTATGCCGCGTAAGCTTGGTATTCTTATGAAGCGCCTCGGTGTGCCTGTGGTGACTGTAATCACACAGGGTGCATTCCATCGTGACCCGGTTTATAATATGCTCCAGATTCGCGACGTTAAGGTCAGCGCTCACGTCAAGTGTATCGCAACGGCGGAAGAAGTCAAGGAAAAGTCTGTCGATGAGTTGGATGCACTTCTTGAAGAATCCTTCTCCTTCGATAATTTTGCATGGCAGAGAGATAATAAAATCTCCATCGACGTGCCATTCCGTGCAGACGGTCTTCACAGAATCCTTTACAAATGTCCACATTGTGGTGCTGAAAACCAGATGGAAGGCAAGGGAATAACCCTGACCTGCAACGCCTGCAAAAAGCAGTGGACTATGGACGAATATGGACAGATGTCGGCAAATAATGGCGAAACAGAATATCCGCATATTCCTGATTGGTATAAGTGGCAGCGTAAATGTGTACGCGAAGAGCTTGAAAACGGCACCTATCTGCTTGACACAGACGTGGATATCGTCGTGCAGGTAAATCTCGACGGTGTATGCAAAATCGGCAGCGGCCATCTCACACATAATCTTGATGGATTCCATCTCACGGGAGCAGAGGGCAAGCTTGATTATACACAGTCCCCTGTATTTTCACATACCTTGTATTCCGACTATTACTGGTATGAAATCGGTGACACAATCGGTATCGGTGACAACGAGTTTTCCTATTTCTGTTTCCCAAAGAGCAACGTTTCCGTCACAAAGGCCCGTCTTGCAACAGAAGAACTGTACAAGATGAAAAAGGTACGCAGAAAAGCAAAATAAAGCATATTCTGAAAGGGGCAGTTTGCCCCTTTTATTTTTATACGCAGTATGATACAATATATTTCAGTAAAATGAAATCCGGAGCGCATAATATGACAGATATTGAAAACAGATGGGATGAAATCCTGAACATAAAAACGGGCGGCCGTGACGACACAAATGCCGATGACTATCATTATCCATACGAGCCAACACCGTACAGCGTCCTCGAGCGCCTTGCTGACAGCGGTCTTATAGGCAAAAACGACGTGGTGCTCGACTATGGATGCGGCAAGGGAAGGGTGGACTTCTTCCTTTCTCATAAAGCCGAAGCAAAGGCAATAGGAATTGAATACGATGAGCAGATTTATAGAGGTGCGATTGAAAATCAGCAGTCAGCCGTAAAAACTGCAGATGCGGAGTTTGTGCTGACAAGGGCAGAGGAATATCAAGTGCCAGCTGGCGTCAACCGATGCTATTTCTTCAATCCGTTTTCGGTTGAAATACTCCATAAAGTCATTGCTCGCATCACCGAATCATATTATGAAAATCCAAGAGAAATCTGTCTGTTTTTCTATTATCCGTCGGATGAATATATTTCGTATCTCATGACGGTAAACGAGCTTGAGTTTTACGATGAAATCGAATGTGGAGATTTGTTCGAGGGCGAAGACCCGCGCGAACGCATTATGATTTTCACCTTGCCTGAATATAACTGGGAATAATAAACAAGACAGGAGCAAAACTCCTGTCTTTATTTCATTATAGCCTGAGCCACCTGAGAAACAGATAAATCAGTTGTATCTATGCAGTTATCACGTGAAGAAAAATATGTAAGAGACCTTATGCTCATATCGAGCCAATCATCGGTACGCCATTCGCATTTTGTGTCATTCTTCCATCGTGAAATAAGCTCGTCTTTACAGCATATAAGAGTAACGCTGTTTGCGGTAAGTCCCATATCAGCAATGCCGTCGGTGATTGCTTTGTAAACCCAGTCATCATCCATCAGCCATGCAAGCACAACCATTTTGCATACAGAACATTTCTGATAGTTTCTGATCAGGTGCAGAATGTTGTCAACCGCCAT
>JAFYNW010000198.1 GCA_017547995.1 Clostridia bacterium
AGACGGCTCGGACGAATACCGCATCGAAAGAGTGGATAACGATATCACAATCACATACCCTAACGGCGGTCAGTATTTCTATATCTGGGATGAAAAAATCAGCCTCTGGGATATGCGTCAGAAGGGCGACCTGAAGGGCTACTTCAGCAATACGGATATTTTTGCAGCATACAAGGACGCGCAGTAAATAAAAAATATGTCCACCCTTTTTTGAAAGGAGAGAACGTATGAAAAAGATATTTATTCTGGTATTATGCCTTGCATTGCTTGCAGGCTGCACTGTGCAGACAGACGAAGGAACAAAGCCGAACATCATAGTGGGAATTGTGTTTATGCTAGCGGGAGCAGGCGGTATTGCACTGTCACTATACTTAAGAACACTTGATAAGGATAAAGAAGGTACAGGCTGGTATAATGTCCAGAAGTACCACGACATAAAGCTGATGATTGGCGCGGCAATTCTTTTGCTTGTCGGCTTGACGATAACAAAGAACTGGATTGAATGGTTCTTTGCAAGGTAAACATTCCACATGATGTGGATAAAAACACAAAACACCCGAAAGGGATTCATATTTATTTTACAAAGGAGAAACTACTATGAAGAAATGGAAATGTAAAGTTTGCGGTTATATCCACGAAGGCGAACTTCCTGCAGATTTTGTTTGCCCACGCTGCAAGCAGCCTGCTTCTGTATTCGAGCTCATCGAAGAACCAAAGAAGAACCCTTACGCAGGCACAAAGACAGAAAAGAACCTCTGGGAAGCTTTTGCTGGTGAATCCCAGGCAAGAAATAAGTATACATACTTTGCTTCTGTAGCTAAGAAGGCTGGTTACGAACAGATCGCGGCTCTCTTCCTCCAGACAGCAGAAAACGAAAAGGAACACGCAAAGCTCTGGTTCAAGGCTCTTGGTGAACTGGGCGATACAGCTGAAAATCTCCTCCACGCAGCAGAAGGCGAAAACGCTGAATGGACAGATATGTATGAACGTATGGCTAAGGACGCTGAAGAAGAAGGCTTCCTTGAACTCGCTAAGGATTTCCGCGGTGTTGCAGCTATTGAAAAGCTCCATGAAGAACGTTACAGAGCTCTCCTCAAGAACGTCAAGGAAATGGAAGTATTCAAGAAGAGCGGCGTAACAATGTGGGAATGCCGCAACTGCGGTCACGTTGTAGTTGGTCTTGCTGCTCCTGAAGTATGCCCAGTATGTAAGCATCCACAGGCTTACTTCGAAGTAAGAAAAGAAAATTACTAATATAAATATCAAAAGCCACCCAATCGGGTGGCTTTTTTATATGCTCATCTTTTCGGGACACAGAAAAACCCGGGGATAGGCCGGGCTTCCTGCGGGATGGCTATTATGGCAGCTAACCGGGAGGGCTACCCACCAGATTTATCAGAAAAACAAAATAGCCGTAAGAATGAAATATATAGT
Source organism: Clostridia bacterium (assembly GCA_017547995.1). GTDB lineage: Bacteria > Bacillota > Clostridia > Oscillospirales > Butyricicoccaceae > SIG471. The sequence goes on from JAFYNW010000198.1 coordinate 1,435, forward strand.
ATGAGGGGAAAAATCACAAATATATGAAAATGCTGGTCGACCAGATTCCATATTCTCATTATGACACATTCCGCGCTATATTTCAAGGGTATAAAGCATAAAAATTATCATCCACTTTTTATGCAAATTTTATATAAAGCAATATAAGTACTTGCATTTTGTCATAACCTTATATTATAATTAGGATATAAAGACAATACAACAAGGGAGTGAAGATAAGAATTATGCGAAATGCTTCCGTAAAAACGGGAAATGAAAACATTCATCAGAATATAGTTACGCTCAGACATATGCTTAAAATGTCGCAGCTTGCATTCATCGAGGCTTATCTTTCCGATGACGAAGGCAGAAAGCTGATGAGCAAT